>NZ_CAWUDL010000048.1:0-49279 GCF_963920945.1 Anabaena sp. CCY 9402-a | reverse complement strand
TGGCGAATTCCACCTTGATTATCGCTCCTTAATATTTAGATGCGTTCGCCCTGCCAATGGCGACCCAGTAATTACAGTTATAATTATCCCCAAACTCGCCTAAATTTTGAATTTGGCATAGTGAAACTGTTAGATTACGAAAATCGCTTTGATGAGTTAGAAACTAACACTAATCCCTTTGCGACAGTAGTGATGGCGCATTTAAAAACCCAGCAAACACGCTCATCGCCCCAAGAACGCAAAATCTGGAAATTCAGCTTGATCCGCAGATTGTATGATTTAGGTTTGCAAGAACAAGATATTCGTAACCTCTATCGATTTATCGATTGGGTTATGATATTACCAAAAGCCTTAGAAAATCAATTGTGTTCAGAAGTTCAACAATTAGAGCAGGAGCGGACTATGAGATATGTCACCTCAGTAGAGCGCATTGGTTACGAGCGTGGAATCCAAGAAGGAGAATTAGGAATTATTCTGAAACAACTCAAAAGACGATTAGGTGAACTATCACCAGAAATTCAACAACGCATACAAGCCCTTTCTGTAAACCAACTAGAAAGTCTGAGCGAAGCTTTATTAGACTTTAGTAACCTAACAGATTTAGTTAATTGGTTAGAGTCAAATTAATCATTTCTTTAACTCAAACAATCGGGTTTATCGAGACATAGTATATTAGACATAGGTTTAGTTTTTTGAGAATAACTAAACCTATTTTAGTCAGATATCATCTACCATCAATTCATGACAGACAATAATGAACGCGCAGATTTTGATAGCCCGTGGAAAGAAATACTCGAAGCATATTTCCCCCAAGCCATGCAATTCTTTTTCCCGGAAACTGCTGCGTTAATTAACTGGGAACGTCCTTACGAATTTCTCAACACCGAATTTCAACAAATCGCCCGTGAAGCCGAACAAGGTAAACGTTATGCTGATCAATTAGTCAAAGTTTGGCAAATCCAAGGCGAAGAACTCTGGTTATTAATTCACGTAGAAATTCAAGCCCAAAAAGAAGATGACTTTAGTAAACGGATGTTTACTTACAACTTTCGCATCTTCGACAGATTTGAAAAACCAGCTATTAGTTTAGCAATATTATGCGACACCAACCGCCAATGGCGACCCAGTAATTACAGTTATAATTATCCCCAAACTCGCCTAAATTTTGAATTTGGCATAGTGAAACTGTTAGATTACGAAAATCGCTTTGATGAGTTAGAAAATAGCACTAATCCCTTTGCGACAGTAGTGATGGCGCATTTAAAAACCCAGCAAACACGCTCATCGCCCCAAGAACGCAAAATCTGGAAATTCAGCTTGATCCGCAGATTGTATGATTTAGGTTTGCAAGAACAAGATATTCGTAACCTCTATCGATTTATCGATTGGGTTATGATATTACCAAAAGCCTTAGAAAATCAATTGTGTTCAGAAGTTCAACAATTAGAGCAGGAGCGGACTATGAGATATGTCACCTCAGCAGAGCGCATTGGTTACGAGCGTGGAATAGAAGAAGGTAGACAAGAAGGAGAATTAGGAATTATTCTGAAACAACTCAAAAGACGATTAGGTGAACTATCACCAGAAATTCAACAACGCATACAAGCCCTTTCTGTAAACCAACTAGAAAGTCTGAGCGAAGCTTTATTAGACTTTAGTAACCTAGCGGATTTAGTTCATTGGTTAGAGTCAAATTAATCATTTCTTTCAGGTTCGTAGTAAGGACTTTAGTCCTGATTTGAGGACTAAAGTCCTTACTACAAACCTTTCATTATTTCCACCGTTCTACTTACCCATCAATTTAAACTTAACATCTAATTTAAAAACATCCCATGCCTGCCCAAATTACCCTTACTATCGTTAAAGGTAAGCTCTTAGGAAGACAATATACATTCGATTCCCGCGCTACCTGTATCATGGGTAGAAGCCCAGAATCAAATATTCAACTACCAGATGATGCAGACCATAAAACCATTTCTCGCTATCACTGTTTATTAGATATAATGCCACCAAATATAAGAATCAGAGATTTTGGTAGTAAAAATGGTACTTATGTAAACGGTCAAAAAATTGGGCAGAGAGAAGCACATCAAACACCAGAAGAAGGGGCAAAATTAAATTTTACTGAATATGATTTACAATCTGATGATGAAATTGAATTGGGAAATACTGTGTTTGCAGTTTATATTGAATCTGACCCAGCAGAAATAAATATTCCTAACTTTTTTCCTGCAACTATTAATAATAGTAATCAACCGCCAACACAACCACCAAATTTCTTAGAAATCATCAAACGCTGGTTGGGTTTAGCAGCAAATGGAAATAACCAATTGCTGGCGATTCAGGGGTACAATATCGTTAAATTATTGGGTAGAGGCGGTTTTGGCGAAGTTTATTTAGCACAGCACAATAGTTCAGGTAAATTTATCGCTTTGAAAGTAATGTTACCTGCAATGTCAGGAAATGAAAATGCTGTGCAGAGATTTTTACGAGAGACAGAAAATACTAAAGCTTTACAGCATTCTCATGTCGTGCAAGTCATTGATTATGGCTTTTTTGAGGGTATTTTCTTCTTCACAATGGAATATTGTGCAGGAGGAACTGTTGCAGATTTAATGCAACAATATGGTGGTAAGTTACCTGTTGATATTGCCGTACCAATTACTCTGCAAGTTCTCAACGGTTTGGAATATAGTCACAATGCAGAAATTCCTTATGTGAAATTAAGTGATGGTGGTTTTGGTAAAGGAAGGGGTTTAGTCCACCGCGATTTAAAACCGGGTAATATTTTACTTAATTACATTGACGGTAAAATTACCGCCAAAATAGGCGATTATGGTTTAGCTAAAGCTTTTGATTTAGCAGGTTTAAGCGGACAAACTCTTACAGGTTCTAAGGCTGGAACACCTGCTTTTATCCCTCGTCAACAGTTACTTAATTTTAAATATGTACAACCAGAAGTTGATGTTTGGGCTACTGCTGCATCTCTCTATAATATGTTGACAGGAGAGTTTCCGCGCAATTTTACAGGCGACCCGTTTTTAGCTGTGTTGCAAAATGATCCTGTACCAATTCTGCAACGTAATGCAAGTATCCCTAAGAAGTTAGCGGAAGTGATTGATTTGGGATTAGTAGAAAAGCCGGAAATTTATTTCAAGAGTGCGGTAGATTTTAAAAATTCTCTGTTAGATAGTATTTAGTAGCTTTTATGTAGGGTGCGTCAGTGCGAAAAAACCTAATTACACAACGAAAATCTTCATTAGGACTTACGCACTCGCTACGAAAATAAAGGCTTTGAGATTGGTTAAACGCAAAGGGGCGCGGAGGTATGCGCGGAGAGTTGAGCGAGAATCTACTGATAACCAGCCGCCTGTAATAAAAACAATTTGGCATATAGTCCCTCATGGGCTAACAATTCTTCATGAGTTCCTTGTTCTCTCACTTCCCCATTTTCAATTACTAGGATTTTGTCTGCCATCCTGACTGTTGAAAAGCGGTGAGATATCAAAAATACCATTTGATTTTGGGTAAGGGCGCGAAAATGATTGAAAATCTCATACTCGGCTTGAGCATCGATGGCTGAGGTGGGTTCATCTAAGACTAAAATATCTGCTTGAGTCCGCATGAATGCACGGGCTAGAGCGATTTTCTGCCATTGTCCGCCAGATAATTCTTGTCCGCTTTTGAACCATTTTCCTAGCTGGGTTTGGAATTGTTGGGGTAAGCGTTCGATAAAACTATGGGCGTTACCTTTTTGGGCGGCTATTTGCCAACGGGTTGTATCATCAAGGCTGTTTACATCCCCAACACCAATATTTTCGCCGACGGTGAATTGATAGCGGACAAAATTCTGGAATATTACGCCGATGCGTTGACGCAGCGCAT
This sequence comes from Anabaena sp. CCY 9402-a, assembly GCF_963920945.1. Classification (NCBI taxonomy): domain Bacteria; kingdom Bacillati; phylum Cyanobacteriota; class Cyanophyceae; order Nostocales; family Nostocaceae; genus Anabaena; species Anabaena sp. CCY 9402-a. Next base: position 45,394 of record NZ_CAWUDL010000048.1, on the reverse strand, counting down.
CTACATTCCATGATTGTAAATCTACGCCATCTAATAAAATTCTGCCGGAGTCTGGGGTATAAAGTCGGGTGAGGAGTTTTATTAGGGTAGTCTTCCCAGAACCGTTTTCACCGACAATTGCTAATTTTTCGCCTGGTTTTAAATGTAGGGAAATGTTTCTTAAGGCGGGTTTAGAACTTCCTGGATAGGTAAAGGAGACATTCTCAAAGCGGATACCATCTTGGGAATCAATCCCTTTGGTGGTTTTACCCCAGGGTTGAGTGACTTTTTCTTCTAAAAAATCGTAGAGGTTGGAGAGATAGAGGTTATCTTCATACATACCACCAATGGAAGTCAGAGCATTGGCAAAGGTAGATTGTCCTTGGCGAAAGACTGTGAGATACATAGTCATATCGCCTAACGAAATTCTTCCGACTACTGCTTCTACTACAATCCAAGCGTAGGCGATGTAAAAAGCTACCGTACTAACTAAACCTAAAAGGTATCCCCACATTCCCCGACGGATGGTTAAATCGCGGTCTTCGTTGTAGAGTTGGCGAAATACGTTGCGATAACGGCCTAAAAGCATCTCTCCCAGTTGGTAGAGTTTGACTTCGGTGGCAAAGTCTTCTCTAGCTAAAAGATTTTCTATATAATGCTGTTGGCGAGTTTCTGGCGCACGCCAACTAAATAGGCGAAAAGCTTCCCCAGCAAAGCGAGTTTCAGCAATGAAGGCTGGCATTGCTGCGACAATTAAGACAATTACAGCCCAAATTGAGAATTTAACTAACAAAAAGCCGTAGGTGATGAGAGACAGGGCATTTTGGACTAAGCCAAAGGTACGGTTAACTAAAGAGAGGGGACGTACTGATGCTTCTCGTCGGGCGTTGGTTAATTTGTCGTAAAATTCTGAGTTTTCAAAGTGAGTCAAATCTAAACTTAGGGCTTTTTTGAGGATTAACACATTGACTCGCTGACCGAGTAACACTCGCAATAGTGACTGACAGATGATTAGTCCCCGTTGAGAACCTGCCAACAAAGCTACTGCGATCGCCTCTAAGCCGACATACAATAAAGGTGCGTAAATATTCCCTTCTGCATTTCCTTGGGATGCCAAAACTACGCCATCTACAATTAGTTTACCGAGATAGGCGATCGCAGCCGGCAATAAACCAGCACATAAAGTTAAACTAGCTAGAATAATTGTCAAAGTCTGGCTAGTAGTCCACACCAAATTTATCGCCCGTCCGCTATAACGGAAAACAGCCAGTGATTGACGCAGGGGGTGACGTTGCTTTTTACTCTTCATTATTCTTTTTATAGCGCGAGAGCAAGCAATCCTGCTGGGAATTAAGGCAATTCGTAATTACGAGTCGTGATGCGTAAAGCCGCCGGATTTATCCAGGGGGTAATTAATTTTGAATTTTGAATTTGGAACGCAGCGACGCGTCCGTTGTCGATTTTGTGTCATCATCACAGAAAATGAGATGTAAGGAATTGTAAATAAACTGATGACAGCCATTGCTTCTACTCTTGCATCTATCGTTGGCGTAGAAAATACCGTTTACCCAGAAGACAATCTTAATATCCCACATATAGCTGGTGGAAAATCCCCCAGTTGTATTGTCTATCCTCAAACCCCAGCACAGTTAGCTTCAGTTATCGCCGCATCTGACCGTAATAACTGGCGCGTCCTGCCTTGTGGTAGTGGGAGTAAACTCAATTGGGGTGGTTTAGCTGAAAATATTGATGTTGTCGTTAGTACCGAACGCCTCAACCAACTGATTGAACACGCCGTGGGTGATTTGACTGTCACCGTGGAAGCTGGGATGAAGTTTTCCCATCTCCAAAAGATTTTGGCAGATGCGCGGCAATTTCTCGCCCTTGACCCCTCAAATCCAGATTTAGCCACCATTGGCGGGATTGTGGCTACTGCTGATACAAATTCCCTGCGACAACGTTATGGTAGTGTCCGCGACCAGCTTTTAGGTATCACATTTATCCGCGCTGATGGTGAAATCGCTAAAGCTGGGGGAAGGGTAGTTAAGAATGTGGCTGGCTATGATTTGATGAAGTTGTTTACTGGGTCATACGGTACATTGGGAATTATTAGCCAAGTAACTTTTCGTGTGTATCCTTTGCAGTCAGCATCGGGAACGGTGGTGTTGACTGGTGATGCTGCGGCTATTTCTCAAGCTGCGAATACTTTACGCGGTTCGGCTTTGACACCAACTCAAGCAGATTTGTTATCTGTGCAATTAGTTTCTAGCTTGGGTTTGGGTGCAGGGATGGGATTAATTGCCCGCTTCCAAAGTTTAAGTGAGAGTGTGAAGGAACAATCCCATCGAGTTTTAGAACTAGGACAAACGTTAGGATTAAAAGGGGCAGTTTTTTCTGGTGCAGATGAAGACAGTCTATGGGAGAGATTGTCAAAACAAATACATCACCCTGCCACAGATGCGGCAATTACCTGCAAAATAGGAATATTACCGACTGCGGCTGTGGAGATGTTGACTGGAGTGGAAATTGGACTGGTTCATCTCAGCAGTGGTTTGGGTGTAGTGCAAGTTAAGGATAAGAATCAGGTTTTAAAATTGCGATCGCTTTGTCAATCTCACAATGGCTTTTTAACGGTGATTCAAGCACCTGTGGCGGTGAAATTACAAATAGATGTGTGGGGATACACGGGTAATGCTTTGCCGTTGATGCGCCGCATTAAGAAACAGTTTGATAGCAAAAATATTTTAAGTCCTGGTCGGTTTGTTGGTGGAATTTAAGAAATTAACCACGGAGTCACAGAGACACAGAGAGGGGAAGGTTAAATATGCAGGTTTCAGAGAATTCTACTAATAATATTGCTAGCTTGAAGAATTTAAACGGGTTTGATGAGAATCATCCACCTGATCCGAAGTTAATAGATAGTTGTGTACATTGTGGATTTTGTCTGGCGACTTGTCCTAGTTATCGGGTGATTGGGAAGGAGATGGATTCCCCTAGGGGACGTATCTATTTAATGGATGCAATTAATGAGGGGGAAATTGCTTTAAATACGGCTACTGTTGAACATTTTGATTCTTGTTTAGGGTGTCTGGCTTGTGTGTCTACTTGTCCTTCTGGTGTGCAGTACGACAAGTTAATTTCTGCTACTCGTCACCAAGTCGAACGCAATTATTCCCGCAGTTTCTCTGATAAGTTAGTTCGTCAACTGATATTTTCTTTATTTCCCAACCCTGATGTTTTACGGATTTTTCTAATTCCCCTGTTTGTTTATCAAAAGTTGGGTTTTCCTAAACTTGTGCGTGCTACGGGGTTACTTAACAAAATATCACCTCGCTTGGCAGCAATGGAGTCAATTCTGCCGAAAATTACCGTCAAATCTTTTCAAAATAATTTACCTACTGTTATTCCCGCACAGGGAAAGAAACGCTATCGAGTCGGGATGATTTTGGGATGTGTACAACGCTTGTTTTTCTCTCCTGTGAATGAAGCAACGGTGAGAGTTTTAACAGCGAATGGGTGTGAAGTTGTGATTCCTCAATCTCAAGGTTGTTGTGCTGCACTACCCGAACACCAAGGACAAACAGCACAGGCGCAAGCGTTAGCTAGACAAATGATTGATAGTTTTGCTGATACTGGTGTAGATTATGTCATCATCAATGCTGCTGGTTGTGGTCATACTTTAAAAGAATACGGTCATATCCTAGCAGATGACCCAGAATATCGGGAAAAAGCCCAAGATTTTGCCGCTAAAGTTAAAGATGCTCAAGAGTTTTTAGCAACTGTTGGCTTAACAGTGAAACTTTCACCACTGACAAATAAACCTTTAAATTTGGTATATCAAGATGCTTGTCATTTATTGCATGGACAAAAGATTAGTGTAGAGCCACGGCAGTTATTAAAACAAATTCCAGGGGTGAGTTTAAAAGAACCCTTAGATGCAGCTTTGTGCTGTGGTAGTGCTGGTGTTTATAATATGTTGCAACCCGAAGTTGCAGAAGAATTAGGCAAGCAAAAAGTACAAAATTTATTAAACACTGGTGCTGCGTTAATTGCTTCTGCTAATCCTGGTTGTTCGTTGCAAATTACCAGGCATTTACAGTCCCAGGAACAGGACATTTCTGTGATGCACCCAATGGAACTATTAGATTATTCTATTCGAGGTGTCAAGTTGAAAATATAGTGATTTTTAATTAGTTAGTTCAGAGATTATAACCCCGCTTTCTCAGAGAAAGCGGGGTTATGAATTTTGTCTCCGATTTTGTATTCAAAAATAACCTAAAAAGAGAAAATATTCTAAAATTTATTCCTAAAGTATAAGGTATAGTCTTAAACTTCTCATTGTAAATTTCCTTCTTTAGACAGACGATAATAGTATTGTGAATTTCTATATTTGATGCTGTTTAATGATGATTTTGCTCAACACGAAAGACATTAAAAATGAAGGGATAAGCCCTATTACCTGAAAAAAAATAGAAACCATTTAAAACCTCTCTTATTTTATGTGAGAGGTTTTGATATGAGTTTCTAGAAGGTGTGAATAGCTGAAAGGTAATAATTATTTATCTAGATTTAGGTAAATAATTGTGTCTAAAAAAATTATTTTGGCAGTATACAAGGAGAGAAAATGGCCATTACCCATCAAGATAAAACAACTAGTTGGAATAAACGTATCAGTGCCACAGTAGTTGCATTAACAGCTTTACTTCTTCCAGCTTGTGCAACCGACCAACGGCAAGTTACTGCTCCTGATACAACGACAGAAACACCTGGAGTTTCTGCGCCTGTAGCAGAACAAGGTAATGTAACAGCTCCAGAAGTTAGTCAAAATACACAAGAACTCATTGGTAAACTTGTGACTGTCAGAAGCCAAGATATTAACAGAGTCAATGACAACGTATTTACAATTACTGACAGAGAAGCTTTTGGGGGAGAAAGAATTGCCGTTGTAAATAATACTGGCAAACCTGTTGATTTACCTGTCCCTCAAGATACAAGATTACAAGTTACAGGCACTGTTGCTAATTTTGATCCTAATACTATTAAACAAGAATATGGTGTAGATTTAGGTCAAGATGCTTTTCAAGAGTATGTTGGGAAACCAGCAATTATTGCTCGTTCAATTGCCTTAGCACCAACACCAGGAGCAATCAACGAAAATCCTCAAACCTACTACAATAAGGTTATTTCCGTACCTGGGAATGTTTCGAGAATCTACGGACCTAATGCCTTTGTTGTGGAAGATAGACAAGTATTGGGAACTAACCCACTATTAGTTTTAGTTACCAATCAATTGAAAGATAAAGCACCTATTAAAGAAGGTGAAAAGGTTGTGACTACTGGTACACTACGTCCATTTGTGGTGACTGAAATTGAGAAAGAATACAGTCCTGTTTGGGATGCAAATTTGCGAGGACAACTAGAGAAAGAATATAGTCAAAAACCTGTGTTAATTGCTGAAGGTATATATCCTACAGTCGTACCACAAGGCAATCGTTAATTGTTGTTTAGCTAGCTAAGTATAAGTTATAGCGTTTCTCGGTTGAGTGAAGTAGAAGAAACCCACCCCTAACCCCCTCCTCGCTTTTGGTGAGCAGGGTGGTTTCATTCGTACCCCGTCCGACTTTTCAAACAACCTCTTAGGTTTTTAAAATTTTGATGTTAGCAATAATACTTATCAAATATCCTCGGAGATCAAGTTGCACACGGAGTTAATTACGAATTACTTAGTCTTCTCATTGTTGCGCTTGAAGTTTTTTTCTGAGAAAGAGACACTACCAATACCTTGAATGACACCGCGACCAATTAGACCTAAACCGCGACCAATTATTTGGGTGAGTACGAAGACAATACCACTACCTAAAAAAGATAATACTGATTGTAGCCGGGGAGCGATCGCATCTCGAAATTCTAGAGTCAATGTCACTAGTAGAGGAATACCAGCAAGCTGGGCTAATTCTTCATTGCGAGGAGCATAAACGGAAATTGTCGCAATACCACGAGGTGCAAATAAAAATAATTCGTAACGGCTTTCAAAAATTGCCTGGGCTTCTTTAACATAATTATTTAGACGGTATTTCCAAGATAAATCATTTCTAAATCTTTCAATTTCTCGCGTGGATATTAACTTGCGATCATAAAAGTCTTTTTTGATTTGTTCTACATCTCCTAAAGAGTTGAGTAAAGGCTGCACTACGGCGTTAGCTACCTGAATTAACAAATTCTCTAGCATGATTTCTGCTTGGAAGTTGGCTTCTGAGCTACCTGCTGAGTAAGATGTATTATCTATGTATAAATCTGTTTGAAATAATAGGTAAGATAACAATTCCCCAACTAACGGAATTTTATTGAGAATCGCGGTTTGAACTACTATTGAATTTTGTAATAATACATTGACAATTTCTATATTGCGGTTTCCTAGTTTGATGCGAGAGAATTTGCCGAAAAAGTCTGTAACTGTAGCTTGCCATAAATCTTTTAAAATTATAGGCTGCAATTCTAATAATTGATTAACCGTAATTTGAGCTTCACGTAAATCATCTAATTGCTGAGATAATTTTTGAAGAATTAAATACAGTAATTCCCGTTTTCTCTCTTCACGAAATATGTCAATTTCTAAGGGAATATCTGAAACATTTTCTAAAGAAAATTGCAGTTTATTGATACAGGATGCAAAGAGAGTAGATTGCAGTAATCTAGGACTTAATAACGGGGGTGTAGTTAATATGGCTTGTACATCTGAAGGGACAATATTACTACTAGGTGAAGGTAATACAGGCGGTGGTGGTTGGACTGAGGGAATGAATTCTGGTTGCTGTTCTTGTTGTCTTTCTTGAGGGGCTAATAACAATTGATTAAGTAGCCAACGAGCTGCTAAAAGTTCTCGTCGTTGTCCAGCTAAAATTGCTCTATCTAGGATTGGTAAACCAGGGATTTGTAATTGGGCTGTAATTTCTTTTAAACTCGCTTCAATGTAACCAATTCCTGATGAATGTAAGTTATTTCGCCACTTTGCCAAGGGTAAGCGTCGTGCTGGAGTTTGGGGCGGAGGATTTAATTGAATGCTTGTTCTGGTTTCTAACCAATAGGAATTACCATTGGCTACCTCTACCATCGCCGTCACCAATTCCGCTACAGGAGTACCTTTAGAACAGTAACCATCTGCACCAAAAGCCTTGGCTGCCATGATGATGCCTGGTGTTTGCACAGAAGAGAAGAGTAAAATCGGTAGCGTGGGATATAACGCTTTGAGTTGCTGAATTAGTTGTAAACCTTGTTGCTGAGAATCTGTTGAGCGATTATCACCTAATTCCAAAATTACCAAATTCACTTGGTTGGGGTCTTGTTGAGCTAGTTCTGTTAGAGTTTGCAAAACTGCTGTATCTGTGGCAGCTTCTGATACCACTTGTAAGTTAGGCATTGCCTCTAACGCTACCCGTAGTCCCAAGCGGAAGATAGGGTCTGGATCAACTAAGATAATTTTTAAAGGGCGATCGCTCATAAGCAATTTAAAATACTCTAGGAGTTCGTGGTAGAAGTCTTCCCCATTGTTACCTGTTTTCGTCCTCTAATAAATGGATGATAATTGGCATAGGCAGCACTTCACTATGTAATTAAATGAACCTTAGTATTAGGCATTGGTTGGCAGAACGCCAGCTGACAATCAGTTACACTTCAAATTTGGCAGTCGGGCAATTATCAGGTATTGCTTATCGTATTGTCCAGGATATGGAAGTTAAAAGCCTAATACCGTTGGATATTTGTACTTTAGCTGAGGTTTTGGCACTGCCTTTAGACACGGTTGAACAAGAAATTACTGTCATTACTTTATTAACCGAAAGTCTGCTACATAGTCTCAGCCAAAAAAAAGCTTTAAAACGCAACGAAGGTACATGGCTAGCTTTTCAACTTGCGTATTTGCGAGCTTTAAAAGAAGTTTTACACCAAGAAACTATTCTACAAAGACCTTGGCTAAACCGTGCCAAGATACCCTTCTGCACACCAGTCCTTCAGGATGTGCCACTCCAAGGATTATTAAAAACCCTCTCTCCAGGCAAATTGACAGACACCCAAGCTGAACAAGCTTTGTCTTTGGTAGCAGACTCATTACTAGTACAACAAATGAATTATGCTACTGCTGCTTGGTTTGTCGCTAATGGTACAGAGGAGTTAGAGGCGAAATTATTAACTCAACGGTTGACACACGCTCTTCCTGGATATTTACTATCAGTCATTGCCCAGAATGCCCTAGCTTTGGCTCAACTACAAAAATTTTTCCAATTGGGAACACCTGGTGATAACCACAGCCCAGAATTGGGTGCGATGGTAACAGATAAAATTGACTTACATCGAGAAAATTACCGTGCCAGTTTACTACAAAACCTCAGTACACCGTTACTGATGGAATCTTTTGCTTTGAAGGATATTTATATTCCTTTAGCTGGAATACCACAAACAGGCAATGATGAGTTGCCAGTTGATTTAAAAACATGGATGCAGCAACAGTTAACTGATTTAGAAACTATAACTGTGATTGAATCAGCACCGGGCTATGGTAAAACGAGTTTCTGCCAGATGTGGGCGGCGGAAATAGCACGGGAACTTTACCCGTCTTGGATGCCTGTTGTGATTCGGTTGCGCGATATTCGATATGACAAAAATTTAATCGAAACTCTCAATTCTGGTTTTGGATTCAATCAACATACTCATCTTGCCACTTGGCTAGGACAAGATCATTCTCGATGTGTGTTGCTACTAGATGGACTAGATGAATTGCCTTCTGCTAGTCAGAGTAAAAGAACAAAGAGAATTTTTATCCAACAGTTAATCCAATTTCAAGCTCAACATCGCCATAAAATTGTGTTGACTAGTCGCTCAACAACGGTACAAGAATTTGCGCCAGAAATACCCCCACAATGGCGACGCATTGAGATTCAGCAGTTGACTGCCAATAAACTGAAGCTATGGTTTCAACAGTGGACATTAATTCAATCGTTACCTGTGGCGCAAAACTTTTTTACGTTCTTAAAACAGGCAGGTTTATTTACAAGTAAATCTAAGTTACCAGAACTCTCAGCTTTGGTACACCAACCATTGATGCTGTATCTTTTGGGCGTTTTACATCGGGATGGGTTACTAGATGATGCGATATTACAGTTAGCTTATAACCAACAAAATACCGATTCCTCTTTGTTGTGGGAAATTTATCATCGCCTCCAACAATGGTTGTTAGGCTATCCCTTAACTAGCAATATCCACACTAGCCTACAGCGTTCAGGATTAGCTCATATACATCGTACACAAGAAGCGATCGCGAATTTACTTGCTAGCCATCATCCCCAAAATTTAATCGACCATATACAAACCATCTCTCTCCAAATTTTACACAGCGATCGCCATCAAATTACCCTGGAATCAACCCCAACAAGTAACTTGCCCGCGTTTTATTTTCAAATGCAGGGGTGCAGGGGAGACGTTTTTACCCCAATGACGGCATTTGCTACAACGGAGGAGACCTCCGCAACGCACTGCCTGCCCAATGCCCAAACTATCGAATTCTCTCACCCCAACCTAGGAACATATCTCTGCGCTGAGGCGGTGGCTAGTCAATTACAAATGTTGACGCAGTGCCAAGGAGATATTTACGGCACGCAAAATTTTCTGATTGATTCTCCTAGTAGTGTTGCCCAGCACCTGTATAATTTACTGGGTTATGGTATTCTGACTCAAGGAATTACAGAATTAGCGATCGCTAGTTTACACCATCAGCCAAAAAATCATTTTTCTTGGGAAATTCTCATCCAACGTCTGGAATCTTTTTGGCGTGGTTACTGTCAAGGACGTTGGTTAGATGAAGGTATCGCCCACACTGCTTTATCTTATTTCCACACACTGCAAAATCCTGTCAATGTAGAACAGCTAAATACCTATGTGGGTATCAATGTGTTTTTCTTGCTAGGCGGTATGCACAAAAAAATTCAAGTTGCTTTTTCTCCTTGTGGCAACCCCAGCAATACCACAGAATTTTATCCAGAAGCAATGCTCATGTTGTTAGCAAAAGCAGCATTACTGGATACTAATGTTATTAAACGCATCCATTCTGAATCTCTATCGGGGATTAATCTCTCAGGTGCATCCTTATCTCAAATTATGCTGGCAGGCTCTAATTTTGAGCAGACAAATTTAGTCAATGCAGTATTGACAGGAGCAAATCTCACTGGTGCTAACCTGACTGGTGCGAATCTCAGTCAGGCAAATCTGACTGGTGCAAATCTTCCTAACGCAAATCTTAGTGCTGCAAATCTCACTAATACAAATTTAACTGGTGCTAACCTGATTGATGCAAATCTTAGTGATGCTAACTTCACTAATGCTTGTTTATCTGATACTGTCATTAGCGAAGGTAATCGAGAAACTGCTAAATTCAACGGTGCTTTATTCTCCTTAGAACAGTTTCAAGCTTTGAAAGTTTTATTGTCAGAGCAATCACAGTTTCACATTCAGAGCAGTACCGATAGCACAAAAATTTGGGATAATACCGACGATATCGGCATCATTGAAAGCTTAGAAGGTGAACTAATGTTACCTCCAAATTTAGATGATGATGCCGATGATGAAACGGTTTTTTATTAAAAGTTACGGGAAACTCCATCCCTTTCTGGGTGGATAGGGATAGTCCTCCCGTCCCCTCATCGCTTGGGGATGTGGTTATTAGTAGCTTCTCTCTTATGCGCCATACCCAAAAACTTGATCCCCTTTCTGCGGGACGCTGCGCGAATATGGAGTGAGTTTTTTATTCACTGTCTTGAGGACTGCGATAGCCGTAGAAGTTAATTGTATATTCAGTAATTTTTACTCCTGTTTTTTGTTCAACTTCACGGATAAATTCTTCTGGTAGTTCAATATGAACATCAAGAATTTGATTAGTATCTAAACAATTAACATGACTGTGGGCATCGCTAATATTGCCATATAAACGCCCATCACAGCGTTCAATGCACTCAATAATCCCTTGAGTTGATAATGCTTCTAAATTCTGATATACAGATGTATGACCGATTTCTTTACCTTGTTGGTTGAGGCGATCGTAAATTTCCCTCGCAGAAAGGTGTTCATTAGCTTGCCATAGTAGTTCTAGAATAAAGCGACGTTGACGGCTAACCCGCATACCTAGTATTTGACACCGTTCAAGTGCATCTTCTAAAGAGCGAATGGGTTTTGTGGATACTACCTGTTTCTGCATATTTAAGTCTACTTCACTATCGGGAGAGTTTTCCCAGTTTGAGTGGATGGCTGCTATGTATCTACCAGGAAACTACAATTTTGCCTTAACACCTGTACTGCTACTGGGGAATGCTGCGGAAATTACAGTTTGAGGTGATTGTGGGGATAATTTTCTGATGTTTGCCTCACCACACTTTCCTCTAAAACAAACTCATTACAACTTTAGCTTAAATTTTAGGTAAATGTCCACTTTGGGTCAGGGGCTAGTGCCGCTAGGCGAAGTCAAAAGTTAAAAAGCAGTTTAAGGAATCATAACCACTTGCTAGTTTAGTCACTTCAGTATTATAGGATGGACGGAGTGTTACAAGGTGTGGGGCTATTATGGCTCGCTATACATGTTCATTTATGATTGCTGTTAATATTGACGATCTACAGCCACTAGTTCTAGACCTGTTACAGAACTGTGATTTGGAAATTCAATACTATACACCCGATTACGTTATGGCGCGGGAGATTCTGGGGAATGCTTCGGTTTCCCAATTAGTCAAAGTGGAAGTGCTGATTGACAAATCTACGGCTACAGAGACAGAAACCCGGATAAGTATTGTCATTAAAAACGAGGAATTACCACTCCGCATTAATAATCGCTGCCGACAAATGTTTGATTTTATCAGGCAAGAAATTGAGGGAAGTCGCTGTTGGCATTTAATCGAAACCCTGGCGGGTTAATCCTGAAATTAAGGGCAATGGGGCAATTCAACATAATTACTAATTCGTAATTTGTAATTCGTAATTAACAGGGATTGAGTCCCACTCTAATTTTTTAAAATTAACGGTCTACAGTGAGTTGGGGTCTAAATCCTCAACTCATTCAATTACGAATTAAGAATTATCAATTACGAATTATATCTCCTCTATGTCATCAGTCATACTGGGATTGATGAGTGTAATGTCATACTCACTAGCATCAGTTTGTCCAGAACGTTGAGTATTTTTCAACAGATAATAAATGGCACGTATTTTGGGGCCAAAGACAATTTCATCTTCATTTTTTAAATCGTGGGCTGGCATTTTGCGCCCGTTAATGATGAAACCATTAGCACTAGGTTTGCCTTGACCGTCGCCATCGACGATGCGGTAATAATAGCTTTGAGTGTTATTATACCTCGGCAGTCTCACCAATGTAGCATGGCGACGAGAGACGAATTGAGATACTAAACGGATATTAGATTCGCGGTCTCTACCAAGTGAGTAGACAGGATTTTCCAAAGTAAATTCTTTACGACCCTGATCATCTTCCAGAATTAGTAGATGACTTTCATTGGTTTCTACTGCTGTTGATAAATCGTTACCAAAATTGTTGGAATTTTGATTAATTCTCAGTTCTTGAGTATTTTTACCTGCCATTCTTGCCCACTACAATCTGATGTTTGATGTTGTGCAGCACTACAGAATAGCGTTTCTCGCTTGTCTGCAATACACTCTGCTTGGAGTAGTGTATTTTCTGCCAATGACAACCGCTATATTTACTGGTACAGAGTAGAACTTATTTGTTTTACTCTGTAACTGCTGTCACTTTTCAAGGAGTGACAACAGATTTGATGAGATGCTGAACGTGTAAGTATGAATTTAGTTTAACCTGAGATGAAAGAAACTACATTGATGTTGTAATATTACCTAACGATGAGCTAAACGACGTAATAATACGGAGTTAGTTACTACGCTGACTGAGCTAAAGGCCATGAGTGCCGCCGCACCAGAGGGGCTGAGAACAAAACCCCAATTTGGTAATAAAACACCTGCTGCCAGAGGAATACCAATGGTATTGTAGGCAAAAGCCCAGAATAAATTTTGGCGAATTTTGTTGAAGGTGGCACGACTGAGGCGAATTGCTTGGACAACATCACTCAAGCGATCGCGCATCAAGACTATTTGGGCTGTTTCCATTGCGACATCTGTGCCAGAGTGTAAAGCAATGCCGACATCAGCTTGAGATAATGCAGGTGCATCATTGATTCCATCGCCAATCATGGCAACATGATGAGCAGATTCGGCTTGCAGTTCTTGGATGACGGCGGCTTTTTTGCTGGGGGGAACGCCTGCTATGACATCGGTGTGATCTATACCCAACTTTTGGGCGATCGCACTAGCAGCTTCTGGGCGATCGCCACTTAAAAGCATCACCCGCAAACCCATCTGGCGCAATTGTTCTACTGTGGTGTGAGCATCTTCTCTGAGGGTATCTTGCACACCAATCACACCCGCCAAAATCCCTGCAACGGCAACACCGACAACGGTTTTCCCCTCTGTTGCTAGCTCTTTAGCTGACTGTTGTGCTGTCTCATCAATTACAACACCATGCCAACTCAACCATTCCCAGTTCCCTAACAGTACCGTTGCGCTATCTACCACCGCCGATACACCCAACCCTGGTTCAGTGTGGAAGTCTACAGCATCTGGAATCGCTAACTGTAGACGCTGGGCTTCCTGCTGAATGGCTTTAGCGAGGGGATGGTAAGTGCCACTTTCCACGGCGGCGGCAAGTTTTATTAGAGCATGGGGCATGAAATTTCTCCCCTGCTCTCCTGCTTCCCAGTCCCCAACCACCAAACAATCAGTAACTTGCGGATTACCCGTGGTAAGTGTACCTGTTTTATCGAAGACCACGGTGTTGAGTTTGTGGACTTTTTCTAAAACGTCGCCACCTTTGATTAATAGACCCTGTTCTGCACCGATGCCTGTACCAACTAAAATGGCTGTGGGTGTTGCGAGTCCTAAAGCGCAGGGACAGGCGACAACCATGACAGCGATCGCTAGTTTTAAACTAATGAGGAGTGGAGCGTGCTGAGTGCTGAGTGCCGGGTGGTGAGTAGTGTGTGCGGCGTGGCTCATGATTTCTATGCCACTGGTAGTAGTGACATCAGGCCAAATATGAGTACCGAAACAGTACCAAAAGATAAATGTCAAGGCTGAGGCTGTTAATACCCCGTAGGTAAAGTAACCTGCTACAGTGTCGGCTAATTTTTGGACTGGGGCTTTGCGGGTTTGGGCAGCTTCTACTAAGGCGACGATGTGGGCTAAGGTAGTGTCAGCACCTGTACGGGTGGCTTGGATAGCGATCGCGCCTGATTGGTTAATAGTGCCTGCGGCAACTGTATCTCCCGGTTGTTTAATCACCGGCACGGCTTCCCCAGTCAGCATCGACTCATTGATTGTTGTCTGCCCAAAACGGACTTCGCCATCTACAGGGATTTTATCTCCTGGCAAAACTTGCACCCATTCGCCAACTTTGACTTGTTCGGCGGGAATTTCGATAGTGTTTGTTCCGAGTCCTATCTTTTCTGTATCTGGGTTAGGAATCAATCGCGCTATTTGTGGTTGAAGTGCTAGCAGCTTCCTAAATGCGGCGGCGGCTTTACCCCTGGCTTGTTGTTCTAATGTCCTACCTAACAGGATAAAGCCCAGCATCATCACTGGTTCGTCAAAGAAACACTCCCAACCCAGTTGAGGAAAAAATAATGCTACGACGCTGGCTGTGTAGGCGGTGAGAGTACCCAATCCCACTAAGGTATTCATGTTGGGTGCATTCCGCCGCCAACCTAGCCACCCATCTATTAAAATGGGGCGACCAGGAATTAATAGTGCTAGGGTTGCCAAACCATAATGAAACCAGATGTTATCCAATGCAGGTAAGATTTGGCTGCCCAGATTACCCAAATGTCCGATACCTGAAAATAACAATAGCACCGCCGCGATCGCCAACTGTTGCCACGCAGCGCGCATTTGTCGGCGTTGTCGTTCTGTGGGGTCTTTTGATGTCGATTTGCCTGCTACTTTGTCGTTAGCTTTCCGGGGTTGAGTAGGGAATCCGCTTGCTGTCAATTTCTGGGCTAATAGTTCTGGGTCTACTGCACCCGTTTCCGATTCTACAACTGCTACCTCTGTAGCCAGATTCACACAAGCACTCTTGACTCCTGGATATTGGATGAGTTGTCTTTCTACTGCACTCACACAACCAGCACACTTCATACCCCCAACATCTAAAAGAATTTTTTCTCTAGTCGGGGTCGGTTCTAAGTCAAGCTGAGTTTTCGGGACAAGTTGCATGGCAGGTTTTTAGATTCGCTATAAGAATTCTGGCGTTTGCATAAAAGCACCTCTAATTTGAGGGTAGCGAAATCTGGAACTAAGACTCAATTGTAAATATATTAAATTTACGAATGGGGCATCATCAGTTATCAGTCATCAGTCACTATTCACTGATTTAACTCCCCAATCCCTTCTAACTCCGACTCCAACGTTGGGAAGTCACGTAGATCAAAGTTACAAGCTGAATTGGTAGGAAGATAATCAGACTCTTCAAGAAATAGTGGACTTCGATGTTAGACATAGCACTAACATAGCCCATTCCCACAAATACAAATATTACCCAGGTTAGATACTTACGTTTGCTGGTAAACATATCAGGTTAAATTAATTACAAGTATTAAAAAGGCACTAGTACCGCAAGGCGGAAATCAAATGCCATGCTGTACTAGGTGTTAGAAGCTAGTCGATGCCTAATGCCTGATTTTAAAACCAACCCTGTTTATTTACTATATAAGTGTCAACGAATTGTTCAGGAGTTTTGTTTAAGTAGATCATGCCTTCAACTAAACCAACAAGCTGCATAATTAACAAAGTCATGCCGTAGGAAAAAGTACCCCCAACGACGGATATAACCAACATAATAAAGCCTTCTGGAGCATATCCTAAAATAAATTTATGCACTCCAAAACCACCGAAAATAATCCCACAATAGCTAGCTAATAATTGTTTGTGAGTTTGAGTTGGGTTGAGATTTGCCATCTGGTTTCTGCTCCTTGAAACTATGTGTAAAACTAAGGTTTTTACTGTGATTAGATCAAGCAAATATATTTTGACTGAGTTGGTATTAGAAGTTTTGCCCACACTTATAGAAATGTGGGTGAAACTAGTCTCTAATAGTCGTGGATAGATAAGCTACTAAGAATTAGATTGAGTAGTTCATCTAGTTATGCCTGGAATTATCTTGTTTATTTATGGCTATGGCAATCCTGTTCTATTTTTAAGAATTGCGAGACTTTACAGGGTTCTCGGCTCTCAAAAAAGATTTAGGAAGGCTACATTAACCATATTGACGAAATAAACTAGGTCAGTATTATTACAGATTTTGAGTAAATAGTCCTCTTTCACGAGAATTAATTTTAAATTAATACGTGAAAGTAGCTTTACCATACCACTCCCTACTCTTATACCCGTATTATCTCCGGATTTTTATCGGAGATGGTCACAATCTTCAAGATAACTTTAATGGAAATTACCTGCGTCAGATACAGAGGGAGGGTTTACTCCGGCGAAAAAATCCTATGATTACCTTCAGTATAAGAGAATGGTTGCAGTTTAAATTGTATTCATTCACCTGTGTTTATGACCATTAATCACACCGGGACTAGTCAATACATAATTCCGGGTTGGAGTGCTTAAGGATGGTAATCAACACTATAAGAACGAACTGAGTTATCCAGATGATAATAAAAATCTACTTGGAAATTTTGTAATCTATTTAACAGTATTACTGGTTATATATTCATAAATTCTATGTCTGTCATGAAATTGGTATATGATTTGATATTAGCTAATCATAATAGCCAAAAAATTTAGTTATGGGCAGAGAAAACTAAATATTTTTATGATTAGCAACCGTGTAGTTTCAGTTTGATTAATTACCGCTACCCAAGAGAAACAGACTGATGAGTGTGCCGCTATTCCAGAGGCTGTGCAGTAGTATGGGTGCAAGTAGGTTGCGCGATCGCGTGTAAACTACTCCTAAAACGATACCCAAAGCTGTCAATGGTAGGACTTCTGATAAACTCAGGTGCGCGATCGCAAATAACAAACCACTGGCGAGAATTGATCCCCAGACTGGTAGGTACTTAGTTAAAGACGGTAATAAAAAGCCGCGAAATAGGACTTCTTCAAACAGAGGAGCAGCGATCGCAGCTGTGACGTAAAATATTCCCAGTGCTACAAAGTCTTGGCTTTCCAGTGCTAGTTGTAATAGAGGGTTACTACCACCCTGTCCTTGCCATAGTTGCTGATTAATCAAGGAAACAATGACAACTATAGGTAAAGCCGCGCAATATCCCCCCAATCCCCACAAAAACCAATTATCCCGTAGTTGTAATTTAAACCAGAGTCTTGGTAAAGGGAAAAACCGCTTGATGGAGAAATACATTACCAATAGCGCACCCACAGCCACTAACAGGTAACTAATTAACACATAAACGGCTTGCAGGCGTACATCCCCAACGGGACGCGGAATTGGGAGTGTTAAGAGCAAAGCGGGAACAAAAACCTGTCCCATGAAGAAAAAGCCGACAACAAAAACCTGTAGTATGGTTTCCCCATCCCAAGGTGTTGTCCAAGGTAAGTCACCATTTTGCGCTAATAAAGCCTCTTTCCCTTTAATTAAGCGTTGAGCAGTTAAGGAAATCAAGAGGATTACTCCCACCAAGGCCGTGAGGGCGGGGACAGTACCAATAAATGCTAACTTGAACACAGCCTGAGTCGCCGCATCTTGTTGTGCTGCTTGCACTTCTGATAAAGCTGCTTGGCGTTGCTGGAGTTGGTAAAGTTGAACCAAAGCTGTAGAACTAAACCAACCTGTTAAATTATTTTGAATCTGTTGTTGAGCATCAGGTAACAGACGCGGGGGATCACTCCATAGTCCGATTAATACAGCAGCCGTTTCTTTAGTGCTGAGTGCTGTTAGCGGTAGCGCGGCGTTTAGCCGGTGCTGAGTGCTGTTAGCGGTAGCGCGGCGTTTAGCCGGTGCTGAGTTTTGAGTGCTGGATTCTGTTTCTAATCGCTGTTGTAATTCACTCCAGGTTTTGAGTGCTGTATCTGTCTTTCCTTGTTTGGCTTGTAAAATTCCCAACTGTAAGTCTAATTCAGCTAGGAATTTTTGCATTTTTTGTTGGGACTGTTCTAGCTGCTTTACCTTGTCTGAGCGAGAAGCATCGATGGTGGGAGGGACTTCTGGTAGTGGTTTAGGTGGTGTAGGAATTGCATCTGTAGAGCGCAGTTGTGCAAGTTGGCTTTGAACTTTTACCAAATTAGTCTGCACAGATTGACGTGTTTCTCGGTATTTCTCCGTAGCACTTTCGAGGGGTTGATCCCCCAGGATTGCTTCTCGAATCGCCTGGGAGCTATCATCTTGACTATTTGCTGCTTGCCAAGCTTGCGCTTGCAGAGCAATATTAGTTTGATAGAGTTCCAAGCGAGTTTGAAACTGCGGTTCTTGCAAAGTACCGAATAGAGATGAAGCGGCAAATAAAACTGCGATCGGTGTCAGTATAAAGAATAAAAATATTCGTTTGAGTGTCATCTGTCCCCCTTTGTCGAACCAGTGGGAGAGAGTCCCCCTTGGGAATTATCGCAAGAAAACGCGAATGGTGGATCGATATGATGAATATTATGAGTTGGCGATCGCTCTTACCATGCTAAATTACAACCCATTACACTGCTTACCCTCCGCCGAGGATCTACCAGATTCTGACGATGAACCTGTGGATAACGAACTACAAGATTTAATTCCCAGCTTGCTCAAAGCCATCCTAGCTTGGATATGGTCAAGCCAGATGGATTGGTTTTTCGGGGTTGATATGGGAATTTATTACGATCCTGAACAGCCACCAATTGTCCCCGATGGTTTTCTCAGCTTGGGAGTTGAGCGCGTTTTTGATGAGAATTTGCGCCTCAGTTATGTACTGTGGGAAGAAAAAGTCATGCCAATTATGGCTTTAGAAGTTGTTTCTCACAGACGCAGGGGAGAATATACTTACAAAAAGAAACTTTACGCCGAGATGGAGGTTTTATATTATGTTGTTTACAATCCCCAACGGCGGAAAAAACCACCTTTAGAAGTTTATAAGTTAATCAATAATGAATATGTATTGCAACCGGGAAATCCTGTTTGGTTGGCAGAGATAGGTTTAGCCATTGGTTATGAACAGGGAAATTATCAAGGAATTACAAGGGATTGGTTGTATTGGTATGATGCCCAAGGTGTGAGATATTTATCACCGGAAGAAAGAGCGATCGCCTCTGAACAACGCGCTAATACAGCAGAACAACGCGCTCAAAGGTTAGCAGCAGAATTGCGAAGATTAGGGATAGATCCTGATAATTTGAGTTGAGGTTGCGTTAGTTAGCATTCTATAAAACTTTGAATCACAGAAAAAAGGTATAAAACCTTTATTTCAGTAATACATCAATAATACTGAAATAATAATTAAACTAATTATTTCATATGTTCCCGCATCCAAACACGAAATGATTTGAGCAAAGCAATTTCACCCATGCTTTTGCTTTGCTGAATAAATCTGCTGATATCATTTACAGAAACTACAGGAAAGGCAAGACTAAATTCATGCTCAATATATTGCCCTTCTAGCAAATGATAAAATTTTAAATTTTGCCCGTCATACCTCCACAATTCAGCAATACCTAACGCTGAGTAAATATTAAATTTATTCACTGAACTACTAGTAATATCAATTTCAATTGCTAAATCAGGCGGCGGATCTGTTTCTAAATTTAATTTTTCTTTACCTCTCACCCTAAATTCATTTTGAATGTAGTAACAGTTATCTGGTTCTATACCTCGTTTAGCTAATGGGAGTTTTAAGGTTGTAGAGCCAGCACTTTTTATTTCTAAGTCTAATTCCTCAACTAGAGTAAATATTAAACGGTCAAACTGAATTTTAGGATTTTCGTGTTCAAAAAGTGGGGTCATAATTTCTAAAACGCCACAGTCATAGGCAAACCTAGAGCCTCTATCCTCCCCTGTGTCTCTCAGCAAAGCTTCAAAGGTTTCCCAGCTAACGTTATGTAAGACTGTTCTTTGTTCGGCAGGGGTTGACTGTATGAGCATATGAAAATACTTATTCTGTCAAAATATGCGATAAAATTCCTAAGATTTTACCTATATTATTAATATAATATTCACTTAAGTCAATTTCGACCACTTGTTCATAAAGTTTAAGAAATTTCCAGTTAGTACCTGTAGTTACAGTACCGTAAATAGTCTGAATATTATTACCTTCACGTTCATTAAATAATTTTGCTGCTATCATCTCGGCTACACATTGACCTAAGCCAGCATTGATATTTTCTTTTTTTGCTTCTACAATCGTGACAACTGGTGCATTTAAAATTAATAATTCTGGTGAAAGACTAATAATAAAGTCACAATTTCCATTTAACCCTTGTGCTGATTCTACAGTAAAATCAATGCCAGAAAATAAGCTAATTTGATTATTTAAATATTTTCTAATCGCAATTAAAATTGGTGCAATAATCATCTCAGAGCGAGATTTTTCTGTATTACTAGCAAGAGCTAATGGTATATTTTCTTTTAATACTTCTGCCAGTAATTCGGGACAATCTATTTCTGGTACAGATGCAAAGATATCTACTTTATCGGCAATGGTTAAACCAAAAGTTTTCCTAACTTTGTCTAAAGTAAAGTCACTGTATGACATTTTAGCAACTCCTGTAAATTAGTTGCGAGAAATAAAATACCCGACTGCTTCAAGAAGTCGGGTATCTGTGATTTACAATTAGGGTATTTTTAAGCAAAAATACCAGCAAAAAAGTCAATGGTTTCCTTGAGTGCTTTGATGAATACATCAATTTCCTCGCGGGTGTTGTAGAAAGATAAACTGACTCTTGCGGTGGCGGGTAAACCCATGTGACGGTGTAAAGGTTGAGTGCAGTGGTGTCCAGAACGGATGGCTACACCTTCTTGATCTAATAATGTAGATAAGTCGTTAGCGTGGACACCTTCAACGGTGAATGCTGCTAAGGCGGCTCTACCTTCTCCGTTTGCGTCGGGTTTTGGCCCGTAGATTCTAATTTGAGGAATTTGTGCTAATTCTTGGAACAAATAAGCTGTTAATTCTGCTTCGTAGGCGTGGATTTTATCCATACCTATATTAGTAAGATAATCTATGGCTGCACCCAGGGCGATCGCTTCCCCAATTGCAGGTGTCCCCGCTTCAAATTTATGGGGTAATTCTGCATAGGTGGAATGGTCTAAATACACTTCAGCAATCATCTCACCACCGCCAAAAAATGGTGGCATTGCTTCTAGTAATTCCAACTTACCATACAAAAAACCTATACCAGTCATCGCGCACATTTTATGCCCAGATGCTACCAACCAATCACAGTCGATTTGTTGAACATCGACAGGCATATGAGGTACACTTTGACAAGCATCAACTAAGAATTTCGCACCGTATCTGTGAGTAATTTTTGCAATCTCTGCCACTGGATTAATACAACCCAGTGTATTAGAAACATGAACTATAGAAACTAATTTAGTTTTCTCGGAAATCAGTTCTTTAAACTGTTCCAAATCTAAGGTTTCTTCTGGTGTTAATTCCACAAACTTGAGAACTGCACCTGTTTTTTGAGCAACAAATTGCCAAGGAACAATATTACTGTGGTGTTCCATCACCGACAAAATAATTTCGTCCCCAGCTTTTAAATTGTTCATTCCCCAGCTATAAGCTACGAGGTTAATAGCTTCGCTGGCGTTGCGGGTGTAGACGATTTCTTGGCGGGAGGCGGCGTTAATAAATTTAGCAATTTTATCCCGTGCGCCTTCATAAGCATCGGTGGCTTTAGCACTGAGGGTATGCGCTCCCCGATGCACGTTGGCGTTATATTGTTCGTAGTAATCCCTGAGTGCATTTAAGACGAACAACGGTTTTTGTGATGTCGCCGCATTATCTAAATAAACCAAAGGTTTATCGTTGATTTCTTGATGCAGTAGTGGGAAATCAGCACGAACTTTATCAGCCAGGGTTTTGGTAGAAGTATAAGTCATTGGTAATTCGTAATTCCTAAGTTGTAATTTGTAATTCGTAATTTTTTTACTACTTATCAATTACGAATTACAAGTTATTCAGTCATTGGCTAATGACTTAAAACTAGTGACTGTGTTTAACAATCTGTCTCGCAATGAGGAGACGGGGATTTGGTTGATGATTTCGGTGGCGAAGGCGTTAACTAATAACTTCCGCGCGTCGTTGGCATCAATACCCCGACTTTGCAGATAGAATATTTCATCATCTTCTAACTGGCTGACTGTTGCACCGTGAGCGCATTTTACGTTGTCGGCGGTGATTTCTAGTTGGGGTTTGGTATCAACTCTGGCTTTCGATGATAGCAGCAAGTTGCGGTTTAACTGGGCTGCATCGGTTAGCTGTGCTGGTTTGGGTACAAAAACCTTACCGTTGAAGACTGCGTGAGCGCGATCGCCTACAATACATTTATGTAGTTGCTTGCTTGTACCATAGGGATGATTGAGTGCGATCGCACTGTGAGTATCTCCTAATTGGTTGCCTGCAATCATTGTCAAACCGTTGAGGGTGGTTTCGGTTTGTTCGCCAGTTTGCAAAATCTCTAAGTTATGCCGTGATATTTTCCCACCCAATGAGATGGCGTGACAAGTATAGCGGCTATAACGAGCTTGAGTAACGGCAGTCTTCCCAATATGAAAAGCCTGTTTACTTTCTTGCTCAATTCTAGTGTGGCTCACATGGGCATTATCTGCGATCGCAATTTCCGTAACTGCATTGGTGAGGTAAACTTGCTCTTCCCCTTGGGGGTTCGCGACAAACTCTTCAATTACATTTACCTGTGAACCACTTTCCGCCACCACCAAACATCGGGGTTGGGAAATAGTCGCAGTCTCACCTGCAACCGAAATAAATAACAGATGAATGGGTGTATCAACGACTACGTTTTTTGCCACCAATACGACTGCTACATCAGATATTCCCGCCGTATTGAGAGATGTAAATACTTCTAATGCTCCCTCAGCTTGGGCTAAATGTTTTTGTACACGCTCCTGCTCAGTTACAGGTAACGCAGATAAATTCCCTATAACTACACCAGTCGGTAACGCTGCAACTGCTGATAACTCCGGCGCGTAAACACCATTCACAAATACCAACCGACTATTACCTGCTTCCGGTAACGTTAACGCGGTGATGTCGGGAGACGTTGCTTGCTCTACATGATTGAACGTCACCTGACGCAACGCTGACAAATCAGTAAACCGCCATTCTTCCTCACGGGTAGTAGGAATAGTTGCATGACGTACCCAATTAGCAGCGTGTTCGCGCAATTCCTGTAACCACCCTGTGGTAGCTGGTGCTGTCACCTGATTTAACAACGCCACTAAATTAGCGTCTCTATCTAACAGAGTAGATGTCAAACTCACCACTTCCGAGTTAGGGATAGAACTAGGAGAAACTTTACTAGACATTACACAGCCACCTCAACCGCAGTTTCTTCCAACAGCCAGTCATAACCGCGAGATTCTAATTCCAGTGCTAATTCTTTACCACCACTAGTGATAATTTGTCCCCGTGCCATGACGTGTACGAAGTCGGGGATAATATAGTCCAGTAACCGTTGATAGTGAGTAATCAGAATCGTGGCATTTTCTGGGTTAGCCAGTTGATTTACCCCATTAGCCACAATTTTGAGTGCATCAATATCTAAGCCAGAATCCGTCTCATCCAAAATTGCCAACTTCGGTTCTAGTAGAGCCATCTGCAAAATTTCGTTGCGCTTTTTCTCCCCGCCAGAAAACCCTTCATTCAGACTGCGATTCAGGAAAGAGGGATTCATCTTCACCACATCTAACTTTTCCTCAATCAAGTCATCAAAATCGAAAGCATCTAACTCTTCCAAACCTTGAGCCTTGCGACGAGAATTATAAGCCACCCGCAAGAAATCCAAATTACTCACACCGGGAATTTCCAAAGGATATTGAAACGCCAAAAATACCCCAGCCCTAGCCCGTTCCTCCGGTTCTAGTTCCAGCAAATTTTGCCCTTGAAAAATTATCTCCCCACCAGTCACAGCATAAGCCGGATGTCCCGACAACACCTTAGAAAAGGTACTCTTCCCAGAACCATTCGGCCCCATAATGGCGTGAACCTCACCAGCCCGAACTTCCAAATTCACACCCTTGAGAATCGGCGTACCATCAACCTCAGCCGTCAAATCCTTCACCGACAAAATAACTGCACTATTTTCAATAATCATGTTCTCTCTCTTCTCTCTCCGCGTACCTTTGCGTTTACCTTGGCGTACCTTTGCGTTTAAATTCAAAGGTACTAACCCACGCTACCTTCTAATTTCATGCTCAATAACTTATCGGCTTCCACCGCAAATTCCATAGGTAGCTGATTAAAGACATCCTTACA
Organism: Anabaena sp. CCY 9402-a; assembly: GCF_963920945.1. Lineage (NCBI taxonomy): Bacteria > Bacillati > Cyanobacteriota > Cyanophyceae > Nostocales > Nostocaceae > Anabaena > Anabaena sp. CCY 9402-a. Next base: position 20,882 of record NZ_CAWUDL010000048.1, on the reverse strand, counting down.
GAAGCCGCTAATCATCATAGAAATCGCATCTTCGGGTGAAATACCCCGTTGAGCGAAGTAAAATAATTGATCTTCCCCAATTTTGGAAGTAGAAGCTTCATGTTCTACCTTCCCAGTGTTATTCTGTACCTGAATATAAGGGAAAGTATTAGCATGAGCATTATCCCCAATTAGCATCGAATCACACTGAGAATAGTTACGCGCCCCGTCAGCTTTAGGATTAACTTTCACCAAACCCCGGTAACTATTACTAGAATTACCTGCGGAGATTCCTTTAGAGATAATTGTGCTGCGGGTGTTCTTCCCGATGTGAATCATCTTCGTACCGGTGTCGGCTTGCTGCATATTATTTGTCAACGCCACCGAGTAGAATTCACCAACGGAGTTATCACCCACTAATACGCAGCTGGGATATTTCCAAGTTATGGCTGAACCAGTTTCGACTTGTGTCCAAGAAATTTTGGAGTTCACACCTTGACACAAACCGCGCTTGGTGACAAAGTTGTAAATCCCGCCTTTCCCGTTAACATCACCGGCGTACCAGTTTTGAACGGTGGAGTATTTAATCTCGGCGTTGTCGAGGGCGACGAGTTCCACTACAGCCGCGTGCAGTTGGTTGCTGTCGTACATCGGTGCGGTGCAACCTTCCAAGTAGGAAACGTAGCTACCTTCTTCAGCCACAATCAAAGTCCGTTCAAATTGTCCCGTGTCACCGGAGTTGATGCGGAAGTAGGTAGATAATTCCATTGGGCATTTTACGCCTTTAGGAATATAGACAAAAGAACCATCACTAAAAACTGCCGCATTGAGGGCAGCGAAGTAATTATCAGCAATGGGGACAACACTACCCAGATATTTTTTGATTAGTTCTGGGTGTTCTTGCAGTGCTTCGGAAATTGAGCAGAAGATTACGCCATCTTCGGCGAGTTTTTCCTTGAAGGTGGTGGCGACGGAAACGCTATCGAAAATCGCATCTACTGCAACGTTGGCGAGACGTTTCTGTTCAGATAGGGAAATGCCTAGCTTCTCGAAGGTTTCTAAGAGGGTAGGATCTACCTCATCTAAGCTGTTGAGTTTGGCTTTCTGCTTTTTTGGTGCAGAATAATAGATAATATTCTGATAGTCGATAGGTGGATAAGTGACGCTTGGCCAAGTTGGCTCGGTCATTTTTAGCCACTGGCGGTAAGCTCTGAGACGAAACTCCAGCATGAACTCCGGTTCATTCTTCTTGGCGGAGATTATGCGGACAACATCCTCGTTTAGTCCACGCGGAATAGTGTCGGCTTCTATATCAGTGACAAAGCCGTACTTGTAAGGTTGGTTGACTAAGGTTTTGACAGTAGCACTCATCGCTAGTGGTCTCTTATGTTCAGGAATTTGTTCTCTTTAAGGATGGGAGACGGCTTAGGGTTGGCTCGCTTCCCATCTTGTCTAACCGTGTGGTTAGACGGTTGTTACAATAAGAATATAGACTAAAACAACATGGTTGTTGTTTAACGTATTTACATTGTACGCTAGATTAACAACAACAATGTTGTCAAAGTCAAATTTTCTCAAAAAATTTTTTGGACTAAGATGGCGACTACTCAGCAGTCCTCAACTAAGCAAGAGATCCTAGAGTATCTCCTAAAAAACTCCCAGGCGACGGCCTTTGATCTCGCAGAAATGTTAGATGTCAGCCCCCAAGCGATTCGTCGTCATCTCAAAGATTTGGAGGCGGAAGAGTTAATTGTCTACTCAACCACTGTACAAGCTGGGATGGGGCGACCACAGCACATTTATCAATTAAGTCGTCAAGGACGCGATCGCCTACACAAATCAGCCAGCGATCGCCACGGTGATTTTGCCGTTTCCCTCCTCGACACCTTAGCCGAAACGATGGGACACGAGCAATTCAAGTCAATTTTACAAAAACAGTGGGAACGTAAAGCCCAAGAATATTGCGATCGCGTCGGTAACGGTTCACTCCAAGAACGGGTAGCGAATTTAGTCGCACTACGAAAAGCTGAAGGTTTCATGGCGGAATATCACCCTGTAGATTCCCCTGATTCAACAGAGGAGGAACGGTTTATCTTCATAGAACATAATTGTGCAATCTCTAACGTCGCTGAGTCATTCCCTAGCGTTTGCGGACATGAACTAGAAATGTTTGCGGCTGTTCTCCCAGACTGTACAGTTGAGCGTACCCATTGGCTAATCAACGGCGAACATCGTTGCGGCTATCTAGTCCAAGCCCGCAAATAAAAATCAGGTAAATTGCTTATCATATTCAGTTTAGGTCATGAATTATAGCCAATTGGTAAAGGGTTTTACCAAATTAGAGGCTAATATTACCCAAAACTAACTTTTGATATACATTTAATTTTAAGTTATGGATTTCCCACCACAGCAATCATCAACTCAATTCCTCACGTTAGAAGAATCAGCAAAAGTAGATGCAGCCCTTTTATCTTCACCCGAAAAATTTCTGGCAAGATTAACAATTTCCTCACTGAAACTTTTAAAACATATCGCTCAAGAGTATAGTGTTGCTATGGAAGATTTAACAACACAACAATTAATCGATTGGTTTGAAAAAGACGGTAAAATTCGCAGAGAGGAAGGAATAGAAACTGCTTATTTGAAGTGGTAAATGATTTTAAATTTGGCAGTACCATGTACTAGTTTTGATCTAAGAAAAACTCGCTACCAGGTTCAAACCAGTAACGAGTATGATATTTTGATTTTTTTGGATGTTTGTCGTTGTTAAGTATTATGGTAGCCGCTGGTTCGAGGGCTACGAACTCCAACAGTTGCACCTATCAAAGCAGCAGCTAAACCTAACAAAGAACCAAGTACAAACCACCATAAAGCCCTAGAAGTAGCAGCAGCAACATCACGAGCTTGTTCAGGAGTTAACTGAGGTATGTTCTGGGGTATAACAACGCCTCCTGGTTGTTGTACTTGGTTGATAACCGCCCCAGCATTGTAAGCAGCAACGCCAAAAGCACCGGAGACACCGCTTGCTAATAGCCAAGAACTCAGTGCTAAAGTGGTTGCCCAGAGAATTGCGCCGTTGAGGAGAGCCGTATTACGGTTCATGGGGCCACAAGCGCGACTTGTCACCCAACCTCCAACAAATAGGGAAATTAACAAAGCAATAGTTGACCAAATCCCTACATTACCTGCAACATCAGGTGTAATACTTCTAGGCGCACCTGAGCCGGCAATTGTGCCTGCTCCAATAGCGGCAAAGAAGGAACTCAAAATTAACTGTGTAGCTAAAGCAACTAACACACCAGAAATTATTGGACCCCAGCGCACACGGTCATGATACTCACCTAGTCTACCAGCCACCACCGCAGGTTCAGGCTGAACAACATCGTCACCTACTCGATTTATGTATGACATAATCTACTTTCTCCCTTGCTATATTTATTCAGCAAAGTTCTCTTAGGTTAGTTATATTTATGCTTACGTTAAAATTAAATGGCGAATCTTCGATTTTAATATCTATCAGCAGAAAGAGTTATTCTCTCTATCGTGAGTCATATGGAATATGTATATTTAGAAACTTTGATTTTGTGACTTATTCTTGAATTTTGCTTTTCATCTTTATTTTAAAATATTTTTGTTGAATGTTATAAATTTATTTTCTCTAAGATTATCTAGCTTTTCAAGAATTTGCCATTATGCCTTTTTAATCAAAAATATAAAGGTTAAAATACCAGTAATTAATCATACAAACTAAAATCTTCTGCTCATAAATTATTCCCAAACTATAACCAAAGAGATATAGTCATTCTCTTCGATTTGTGAAAATTGCGAGTAGAGACGTAGCATTACTATGTCTCTACATCTGCTAACTAACGTAAGTTTACCGCCGTACCTGTAGCCGTAATTAGTAACAAAACCCCTGACTGATCAACATTAATAGTACCAGTATCAATTTCGATACCGATGACAGCATTAGCACCTAAACGCAATGCGCGTTGTTCTAATTCTTCTATGGCTTTCTTTTGTCCTTGTTCAAATAGACGTTCGTAGCTACCTGTACGTCCACCAATTACATCCCGAATGCCAGCTAAGAAATCCCGCAGGAAATTACTACCATAGACAACTTCCGCCGTCACAATACCTAAATATGCGTCAATTACTCCGCCTTGAATTACATCAGTTGTAGTCAAAATCATAACTTAATCCTCATAGATGGCTGATTGGCTCATCCTTATGTATTCTTACTAACAGTGTTTTTAGAGTAGCATACTGTGTCCTTAATCACTTTCCACTATTTGGCTGAATTTTATCTAAAAAATATCTCATAAAGCATGAGAAATTTGGAAGTAATAAATAGAGAGATTCGATACATCATGAGGGAATGAGCAAGTGTTATGATATCAGGTGATTGAGGCTTAAGACTGTTTCAGCAAGACTTACAGATTTTTAAAATTTAATTTTTAATAGATAAAACAATGGTTCTAAAAAACAACTAAATTCCAATAGCCTAATTAATTAGTATGGTATATTTAGTCGCTTTTCAATGATAGCTTGACTCAGTATAAACCCTGGATTTTTGGCATTATGCACGGCTAGGGAATATACTGATTATTAATATTTTATGAAGGTAGACAAATACAGTTTTCAAAAAGTAAAATTTTTGTTTTAATGAACAAGAAAAAAGTTCACTATAATTTAGGGGAATTTACTGTGTACAAACGCATATCACTTATAGTTGGGATTTTGTTATTGGGATCTGGTGCTGTGAGTATTCCCTCTATGGCTCAGGCTCAGACCTTGGTAGTACAAGCGAATAGAGCAGAATTAAAGCAAATGTTGGAGGAAGGCAAGCGGCTAGTAGACGCTGGTGATTATAATGGGGCGATCGCAATTTATCAACGAGCCGCAGGACTAGACAATCGCAATGCTAAAATCCATTCTGGGATTGGCTACCTCTATGCTCAACAAGGAAATTTACAGGCAGCACTAGCATCATACCGTCGAGCGATCGCCATTGACCCCAACAATAGTGATTTTCTCTATGCTGTGGGTTATATCAAAGGCAATATGGGCGATACTCGTGGCGCGAAAGAAGCGTATCGCCGCGCCATACAGCTCAACAGAGCTAATATTAACGCTTATATAGGATTAGGTATCACCCAATCACGGATGGGAGACTACACAGCAGCTAACTGGGCATTTGAGGAAGCAATGAAGCTGGATAGGAACAATGCTCAAACCTATGAATTTATGGCTGCAATGTATAAACAACGCCGCCAAACCAAACAAGCGAGCAACTTATTGCAAAAAGCACGTGACTTGTATCGCCGGCGGAATGACTCTGATGGGGTAGCCAGAGTAGAAGCGATGTTGCAGCAGTTAGGAGGATGAAATTTAATCTAATTGTTGTCCCGTAACTTTGACAAAAATATCTTCTAAATTAGAAAAACACACCATCATTCCCGTTTTATCTTGTCTGTTGATTCAGATAACTGTTTATTTCTGCCAAAGAAGGGAAAAGTAAAGACTTCCACGCCGCGCACCATCTTCTCCGGCTGCGCTGATATCTAATTGCTTCAATGCTAAACCTTCACCGTGAACCGAACGCAGCTAGAGATGAGTTTAGCAGCATCCACAATCCCAATGCGTCTTAGTTTAGATAAAAACTCGACCTCATCCAAAATAATGATTCGTTAGCAATTAAAGTTTGTAGTAAGCACTTTAGTGCTTAAAAACATCAGGACTAAAGTCCTTACTACAAACCCTCAAAAATACAGTGATGGAGAAACTTTTGCAACTTAGCTTTAATAATGGGCAAATAGCATCTGCTACTCAGGTGCAGCAACTAACGGAATTACCCCAGGCTTTAGAGGAAATAGGGTTACAAGTAGCGCGACCTACTTTAGTCATCGTGGGGGGCGCAAGTAAGATGAGTGAAGCAGATTTTTTGCAAATCCGAAGGTTATTTATGGAAGTTTTAGCACCCATAGCAGAAAATTTGGGTGCTTATGTTGTGGATGGGGGTAGTGATGCGGGAGTGATGCGCTTGATGGGTGAGGCGCGAACTAAAATCGGTGCTAAATTTGCTTTGATTGGTGTAGCACCTCTAAGTAAAGTTGCTTTACCTAATTCTTTAGAACCGCCTGCTGATTCCACTCCTCTAGAACCGAACCATAGTCATTTTATTTTTGTTCCGGGTAGCAATTGGGGTGATGAATCTCCTTGGTTAGCTCAATTAGCAACTATGTTGGCTAATGGCTCACCTTCCGTAACCATACTTATAAATGGTGGTGAGATTACTTTTGAGGATGCTTTACAGAATGTGAATGCTAAAAGGTTAGTAATTGTGATGGCTGGTAGTGGTAGAACCGCAGATATACTAGCAGGTGCATTGCATGGAGAGGAGACAGATATAAGAGCTATAGAATTAGCTAAATCTGGTATATTACACTACATTAATTTATTTGACTCAGAAGCAGGATTTGAGAGTTTAGCCGAAATAATTAAGAGTGTGCTTTCTACCTCAAAATGAAAAATGGCTAAGAAAAAGGATAATTATCAAGAATTTTTAAAGCAAGATTTTAATCAATTATTTGATAGTCTAAAACTAGGAGAAGTACAGAAACATTTTTTGCGATCGCGCTGGTTAGATCAATTACTGTGGATGGAAGGGAAGGCAAATCAGTCACGCGATCGCTACTATTTTTTAAGGCTCACAACTATTATTGGCGGGGTGATTCTTCCAGCTTTAATTAGTTTCAATAGTGGTAATGTCAAAGTTAAAGAGGTTATATTTTGGTCAACTTTCGGCATTAGTCAAGTAGTAGCAATGAGTGCCGCTATTGAAGAGTTTTTTCACTATGGAGAACGTTGGCGGCACTATCGGCGGACATCTGAATCTCTCAAAACTCAAGCTTGGCAGTTTTCGCAATTAACAGGGGTTTATCGGAACTATACCAATCATGATGAGGCTTTTAATGTCTTTGCGGGTCAGATAGAAGATATTATTCAGCGCGATGTTGAGATTTATTCTACTCAGGTTGTCCAGGAGAAAAAGCAGGAACAGCCAGAGTTAGAAGATAAAAATATTTAAAGATTTGGGTAGTGTTGAAGAATATTTTTAAAGCTCACGCAGAGGCGCAGAGAAGAGCAAAAAAAACTCTGTGTTACTCTGCGTGAACCTCCGCGATACTTTGCGTTTAAACGGTAGAAGTAGACACTGTTTTAGCGGGATAATTGTTTTTAATCGCACTCCAGTCACTAGCAATAGGCATTCGCCAGCCTGTACCAAAGGCGCGATCAGTGATTTTTAATCCTGGGGGTGCTTGTCGGCGTTTAAATTCTGCCCTTGCTAGCATTTGGATGATTCTGTCTACGACTGTAGAATCATGACCGGCGGCGACGATTTGCGCTACTGATTGGTGTTCATTAATTAGACGTTGTAGAATATCGTCTAAAATTTCGTAGGGTGGTAGGGAGTCTTGGTCAACTTGTCCAGGTTTAAGTTCTGCGCTTGGTGCTTTGGTAATAACGTTTTGGGGAATGATTTCACCGTTGTAGTTTAGCCAATTACACAGTGAGTAGACGCGGGTTTTAGGAACGTCTGCAATTACTGCTAACCCGCCATTCATATCACCGTAGAGGGTGCAGTAACCCACTGCCATTTCTGACTTATTGCCGGTAGATAATAAGAGATAGCCAAATTTATTAGCGATCGCCATTAATAAGTTACCCCGAATCCGGGATTGGATATTTTCCTCAGCGATACCAAACTCTGTCCCTGCGAACAAATCAGCCAAGCTGTTGTCAAAACTGTGCATCAATTCGCCTATGGGTATAGTTTGGGTTTGTATCCCCAAATTCTTAGCCAATGCTAAAGCATCGCTGATGGAGTGTGCGGAACTGTAGGGAGAGGGCATCAGTACACCGAGGACATTTTCTTTACCTAGGGCTGCGGTGGCGATCGCTGCGACTATTGAGGAATCTATCCCACCGCTTAAACCCAAGAGGACTTTAGAAAAACGGCATTTTTGGGCATAATCTCGCACTCCCAAAACTAAAGCTTGCCAAATTTCTTCGTCTTCTGAGGTGTATGCTGGGACAACAGAACCTAATTTTAAATCCCGTTGTTTTGTATCAAATTCTACTGTTAATAAATCGCTAGTAAAACCACTGGCGCGACACATGACTTCACCTTGACGATTCAACGCAAAGCTACAACCATCAAAAATTAAGTCGTCATTACCGCCAACTTGGTTAGTATAAATTATCGGTTGATGGAAACGCACAGCACTATGTTTGAGCATTTCCTCTCGACTGCGTTGCTTACCCACTGTGTAGGGTGAAGCCGATAAATTGACAATTAAATCTACACCTAAAATTGATAAGTCAGCAATGGGATTAGCTGCATAATTGCGTTTCCCCCAAAATTCCTCATCGTTCCATAAATCTTCGCAAATTGTTACGCCGATATCAATATTATCTAGGGTGAAATAATTAGCTTGCAGTCCTGCTTCAAAGTAACGATTTTCATCAAATACGTCATAAGTTGGCAATAGTCGCTTATGAAAAAATTGCTTGACTTTGCCATTCTCTAATAAAGCAATGCTGTTATATAAAGTTTTACCGCCTGTGATATGGGCTTGATAATTTTGTTCTACAGTCCCGACTAATACAGCTAAATTAGCAGGTAAATCTCTAGCTAATTGCTGTAAAGTGATACTCATAGCTTCCACAAAACTAGGATTTAATAATAAATCTCTCGGTGGATAGCCACATAAAGATAGTTCTGGTGTTAACAATAGCCGCGCTCCTGTTTTCACAGCCTGCTGTGCCATCTCCAGAATTTTCTGAGCATTACCAGACAAGTCACCAATTATAGGATTAAGTTGAGCGATCGCAATTTTCATAGTTTAGTTATTAGTTGCAGTAATTCATAATTACGAATTAGATAAACACTAAAGGTTTGTCTTTGAAGGGTGCAAAGGCTTCGGCATCAAATTTATATAAACTGGCTGGACGACCTGCACCGCGTGATACTTTGATGCGTGTATCAGATAAGAATCCTAGCTTGAGTAAACGCGCTCGAAAATTTGAATAATCAGCGAAATTATCCCCTAAAACTGTGGTGTATAACTGATATAAATCATTCAAAGTGAACATTTCCGGTAATACTTCAAAAGCCACTGGACTGTACTCTAATTTGTTGCGTAATCTTCTATGACCATAAGCCAAAATTTCATTATGGTCAAAAGCTAATTTTGGCACTTGCTTAACTGGATACCAAGCAATACCAGTTACCCCGTCAGCAATTAATTCGGCTTCTTCAAATCTGACAAGAGCAAAATAACTAACTGATAAATAACGCACGCCATAACTACCAGTTGCTTCCCTGGGGTCACGTTCTGGCCCGCCAAAGGTGTACAACTGTTCTAAATAAAGATTATTGACTCTGATTTTCTCCGCCATAATGCGATAAGCTGCATCTTCTAGAGATTCTCCTTGACGTACCAAAGTACCGGGAAGACTCCAATGATTTAAAAATGGCTCTTGCTGTCGCATTACCAAGAGAACTAAGAGGCGATTCTGCACAGTATCTACAGAAAAAATTACGTTATCAACACCAACTTTGAAATCGGCCAAAGGTTGTTGATTTAACGAAGTTGAAATTTTTTTGTTGTTGCGTCCGGGCATTTGTACAAATGCTGTTGATTAATATAAGCAGCAATAGGGGGAATAAGGGCTTCGGTGTTTCCGTGTTCACGATACGCTGTAGAGGATACATCTAAACCAGTTAAACTGGCGATCGCAATTTTTCCTCCTACTGCTTCCACGGCTTCTAAGCTAGACTCATCTATCTCATATCCCGGTCGTGGCACAATCAACAGTTGCACTTGCTGTAATAAATCTTCAACTCGATACCAGCGCGGTAGCTGATGCAATAAATCTGAACCAATTACTAAAGTGTATTCAGTGTCCTCACCCCAACGGGATTTCGCTTTATCCAATGTTTCCAAGGTTCTAAAGCTACTTAACTCCTGTTCTAAAGCAATATTCTGCCTGGGTGCTTCTATATCTGTAATCAACAACCGCAGCATCGCCGCCCGATGTGCTAACAGTGTTTGATGAGATTTAAAAGGATTATCCGCAGCCCACACCGCTACCCAATCATAACGCTCAGACAACCACCGCAGAATCTTTTGATGTCCTGCTGTTGGCGGATCGGCACTAGTACCAAATAAAGCGATTTTTTGCATGGTTTTAGTTATTAGTCATTGAGTCATCAGTCAACAGTCACTCAGTCAAACCCTTACACCCTCTATTGTTTTTTCCGTCAACTCTGCCAACGTGGGGGAAATTTCCACGGGTAAGGCAATAGGATGCTCTAGTTCTCTAGTTTTTTCTGGTAGACTTGCTACCGAAGCGGCTGTACGTTGGCGAATTGCGGCTAAGGTTTCTGGTAGTTGCAGTCTTTGACCTTCTTTGACTACTAATTCCAATAAGGGTTTTTCTGTAGACAGGGGAGTGTCTGTCATTAATCCCAATCTGTCGGCTTTGACTTGATCTCCCGTAAATGACCGAAAAATTTGCTTGCGTCCTGGATAGGTAGTTTTACCACTGGACTTTTTCATCACAGGGATACCGTCAATTTCTACGAGTTTATAAACTCCGTTTACCGGTGAACCTGTAACTAATTTTGTACCTAGTCCATAGCCATCAATTTCTGCGCCGGCGGCTTTAAGTCTGGCAATTTCCCACTCGTCTAAGTCACCGCTAGCGAAAATTGTCACCCCTGGTAGGAGCGATCGCACTTGTTTTGATAATGTCACCAAGTCTCCAGAGTCTAACCTTACCCCTGTTAATTCCATCTTGCCGGCATTGACTTTTTCTGCTAAGTTTTGTGCCGCCGCGACGGTATCGTAAGTATCAATCAACAATGGCGCACCGGGAAAATAACGATGAAATGCTGTAAAGGCTTCTTCTTCACTGCCTTCCATTGCTGACAATGCCATAACCAAGGCGTGAGCCATCGTCCCACTAGGCCGTTCACCCAGTTGCAGTGCGGCTAACACATTGGAGGTAGCATCTAAACCCCCTGCTAAAGCTGCCCTTGCTGCCCATAATGAGGCTTGGGGACTAAATGCCCGTCTTGTGCCAAATTCCAAAAGTCGAGCTTGTTCACCTGCGACATCCCGCAGACGTGCCGCCCTAGTAGCTACCAGGGTTTGGTAATTGAGTGTATTTAATAGATAAGTTTCGACTAATTGCGCTTGCCATAGGGGGGCTTCTACACGTAAAAATGGCTCGTTGGCAAATACAGCCGTCCCTTCTGGTACTGCCCACACATCCCCAGTAAATCGCCCCTCAGCCAGTAATGACCAAAATTGTTGATTCGCTTGGGCAAAAATCCCTGTTGCCTGTAATGCCGCTATCTGTTCAGAGCTAAAGCGCAGATTTTCTAAGTATTCCAATGCTTGCGCCAAACCCATCGCAATTAAATAGCCAAAACCTTCTGGCGATCGCCTGACGAATAACTCAAAGCTAGCCCGCCGTTGTTCCACACCTTCACCCGTGTAACAAGCTGTCATTGTCAACTGGTAAAGGTCAGTCAGCAGGCTGTAATCTGCCGCAGAGATATCTAATTTTGGTTTCTGGTGGCTATCCCAGACAGGGAAAGGTGTCATACCAGAGCTTCCTTACAAGAATGGTGCTTTTTATTATGGTAGAATTTACCATAAATAATGTCAAGCATAAAAAGTAAGAAGTTTTTAATGACGATAATGCCGTGTTTACATGGCTTACAATGCTATTTTAAACTATTAATTAACTTTTCTTAATGGTTAAATTCATCAAAACTTGATATTCAGGTAAATAAATATAAACATAAAGTGAAAGCAAATATTCCTGACTTCTCAAACAATCCGGAGGACTAACTTCCATCACAGCATTTGTATTTACTGGAAATTTCCGATTAGAATAGACATAGAAAGTAATAACTTCTGGATCTGATGAAGTATTGCAAAGCTACCTGACAAAGTGTTGCATATCTTATCAATATATTGAGAACACAAGCTAAATAAGATAATCAGCATTAGAGTAGAAAAACCAAGATAAATTGACTCGAAAAGGAGTCTAAATATTATGGCTATTTCCAGAATAATTGCTAGCATTACTCAGTATATTTCTGAAGCTGCAATGCGAATATTTGGCCCTACTGATGATGCTTATCCTAATACTGGCGTACAACCTTTTACGGGTGAGCCTTACAAAAAGGGTTCTGCTGAAAGTTGGTAAATAGTAGTGCAACCCATCATCTTTTATCGAAAGCGAAGGAAAACTCCATCCCCTTGTGGGTGGAGTTTTTTATATATTTGCAGAAACCACGTTAACAATTCAAAACTCAAAATTAGGACAAATAGCTAACCAAACTCTGCAAATCTGCGACTTCTAAATCAGGTTCACCTATAGATGAAATAGTAGCACCAGTACCTTGTTTACCTGCTCTACGATTCACCCAGACTGTTGATAATCCTAAAGATTTGGCTGGAATAATATCATGATACACACTAGCCGCAACGTGTAATATTTGCTCTTTTGGTAAGTTGATTCTCTCAATTGCCTGTCTGAAGTTATTCAAAGACGGTTTATAGGTTTTTATCTGCTGTGCTGTGATAATTTGATCAAATTTAACTTCTAATTTATTGGCAGAGAAAGCAAACAAATCATCATCTATATTTGAGATAATTACTAACTTAAACCTCTGTTTGAGCAATTTTAACGCTGCAATTGTATCAGCAAAAGGTTGCCAATACTCAATGGAATCAGCCAGTGAATCTATTTCAGTATCTGTGGGTATAAAAGCAAATTTTTTACCAAACTTTTGGACTACTCGCTTCAAAACTTCTCGATAGTTAATATATTCTCCCTGCTCTAATTCTGATTCAAATGCAGCAAAATATTCTAGTATTAGATTCTCATTTAAATTGAGATTATGATTAGTCAAAAGTGGTTTAAGTGCTGTTAATATTCCCGTTTCCCAATCAATGAGTGTGCCATAGCAATCGAAAGTTATGGCTTTGTATTGATTAAATACAATCATAAGTCTGAATCTTGTAGATGTTATAGTTGCAAATCTAGTTAATCAACAGAAAAATTTTACTGATACTAGCTTCAAGAATATCATAGAAAATCTTAACCTAAATTTGTACTATTTTTAACTCATTCTTTGCTTATAGTGTATCGCTTCGTCAGAAGATTGGGGAGTAACAACAATATATTACGGCAAATCTATCACTCTTTAGATGTACAAATTTCATCAGAGCAAAGCTAAAAGTAAAATCACAGGCTCACAAAAGTTACTATTCTCTGCATTGAGGATTGTAGATTCATAAAACTGCAACCTTCTCCGTTACTTTTACATTGAGCCAAATTAAGCTATGGCAATTCTGAATCATTTGTGAAGCTCAGTATCTGCATTGAGCAAGGTCTTTTTTTGTGGTGTTTTTTTACTGAAATTGAGGAATAAAAATGCTTGAGGCTATCGCTATTGCCTGGTTGTTATTGTTTCTTGGTGATTTTTTATCGACATTTGTTTACCATGTACCTGAACACGTTTTTGGTAGCCTCCATCTGAAAACACACCATTCATGGAAGAAAGACTTTCGTCACTACGCAATTTTGACATTGAATCTTCAGGTGCTTTTAGATGGCATTTTGGGAGCTTTACCATATATATTAGTAGCTGTAATTTTATGGTCTTTCTCTCCTATTGGCGTTGTTTTGGGCTTATTATTTGGTCAATTTCATGTGTGGTGGAGACATATTAGTGCTTTAGGCTGGCAAACTCCAAAACCCATCAATTTTTTGTGTCAAATTTTGTTTATCACCACGCCTGAAAAACACTGGTTACATCACCAAAAAACAAATCTAGGTTTTGGCGATATCTTTACCTTTTTTGAAAAACCTGCACAGATGTGGTTACGCTGGCTGAGACTACTAAGGTTAAATAGACGTTACTCGCGTATTTAAAAATAAGATACCCGACTTCAAAATAAGGGACTTCCAAAAATTAAATTATCCCAAATTGACTGTTCGTAGCGTGCGTCAGTACAAAGAATATCTGGGAATAGCAAAGGTTTCTCACACTGACGCACCCTACAGATGGAACATTTTTTTAGTTGGAAGTCCCTAAGATACCCGACTTCTTTAAGAAGTCGGGTATCTGAATCTTTTAGTTATGTGTGGGTAGAGACGTTATTATTTTGGCAAATTATCTGATCTGAACCGTATTGGTGGTGGAGTGATAATTTTTATTCCCATTCACAAAAAGGATGTTTTACTAAATAGCTGTTGTAATACTTGGGATCGCCAGAAACTTCTTCCCCAATCCAATCTGGTAATTCAATCTGTTGTGCTTCATCAGTGAGTTCAACTTCTGCTAATATCAATCCTTGATTAGCTCCGGCAAAGTCATCTACCTCCCAGACTAAACTACCTAAATTTATTTTGTATCTGGTTTTTTCTATTAAAGGACTAACACATAATGTATCGAGCATTTCTTGAGCATCTGCTAAAGGAATGGGATACTCAAATTCAGAACGAGAATAGTTGATAGTCATTCCTTTAATTGTGAGATAGCCTTGATTACCGACAATGCGGATGCGTACAGTAGCACCTTGGCTAGAGATATATCCTTGGCGATATAAACTACCTTCAGCTAGTTGTCTCCAACTGTCGTCTTTGACTAAAAATTTGCGTTCGATTTCTTTGGCCATGAATTATGAATTGGAAGTATAAATTATATCAATCCTAAACCATTTGTGAGTGCAGAGAACCCCGGTTTATCGAAGAAACCGGGGTTCTGATGTCTGCTCATTCTACAAATAATCTGGTGGTAGAGAGACTTTGCAATTTAAAGTCTCTACTTACTTACAATCGAAAATAGCACCACGAATGCAGGCTTGTAAATGTTCGGCTAGTACCTGAACATGAGGTGGTTGCATCATGGTTAAATGAGTACCGGGAACAATATGGATATCTACTGGTTCATCTGAAAAATTATTCCAACCTAATGTTAAATCTTGGAGGCGATTAACGTATTCTACGATCGCCTGTTCTTCTTCATGAACTTCACCAGCACGGAATAAAGTAATAGCAATATTGTTTACCAACGACGGGAAGTAATTACTAAAGGCTTGCGTATGGGTTTTGTACACTTGCACAAAGCCTCTGAGTTGAATTTTACTAGCATCCGTCGGCAAAATTTGCGCAATTTTCAACTGTTCTAGTAGGTAATCTAACTGAGTTTCTGCACTCAAGGGCTGTAAAGTTTCGTAGTCAAGTTGCAGGGTTGTATTAAATAACCGTTCCATGACTTTGGCTACTTGCATCAACCACATCGCATCATCTAATTCTATTTTCTGCGATCGCTCAGAACGAACTGGTGCGATAGTATCGAGAATTGCTAACAGTCCAATTTCGTGTCCTTGCTGTTGTAGCTGCTGCGCCATTTCAAACGCTACTAAGCCGCCAAAGGAATGACCACCTAATAAATAAGGCCCTTGGGGTTGGACGGTTTGAATAGCTTTGATGTACTCAGTTGCAATCTCTTCAATGCGGTGTAATGGTTCTGATTCCCCGTCTAAACCTTGGGCTTGCAAACCGTAGAATGGTTGTTCTGCACCCAAACAACGGGCTAAATCATAGAAATACAGCACATTTCCGCCTGCGCCGGGGATGCAGAAGAAAGGGGGATTGATGCCGTTGGTTTGAATGGGAACTAAGCTTGACCATAAAGAAGCATCTGTTGACTGACGCAGCAGATTGGCTAATTCTTCAATGGTGGGGTTTTGGAAGAGGGAGGCTAGGGGTAATTGTTTATGCAGCTTTTGTTGAATTTGCGCCATCAAACGCACTGCTAACAGGGAATGTCCGCCAATTTCAAAGAAGTTATCGCGGATTCCTACCCATTTAACGCCTAAAACTTCAGACCAAATTTGTGTAAGTTGCAATTCTAAAGAGTCGCGGGGGGCTACAGCTAACTGTGATGGATTGATTCCATTGGCTGAAGGTAGCGATCGCCTATCAACTTTACCACTAGGCGTTAAAGGTAAAGCATCTAACGCCACAAACACCGACGGCATCATATATTCAGGTAACTGTTGCTGTAGAAAATGACGCAACTCTGAAGGTGTGGCTTGTTGTTCCGAGTTGAAGACGACATAAGCTATGAGGCGTTTTGCAGTGGAAGTTTCCCCTTGCACAATCACAATCGCCTGTTTCACGCAAGGATGATGATTCAACGCCGCTTCAACTTCACCTAATTCAATGCGGAAGCCGCGCACCTTCACTTGATTGTCAATACGACCAATATATTCAATATTACCATCAGGTAAATAACGCGCTAAATCCCCTGTTTTATATAATTTAGCCTGATTATGAGTAATGAATTTCTCAGCAGTCAACTCTGGACGGTTGAGATAACCTCTAGCTACACCCACACCACCGATATATAATTCACCCCTGACTCCCATCGGTACTGGTTGCAGATATTTATCTAAAATGTGGGTTTGAGTATTAGCGATCGCCTGACCAATCGGTGGTAACATCGGCCACTCGTCCACATCATCACCTAGAGTAAACGCCGTCACCACATGAGTTTCTGAAGGGCCATACTGATTATGTAGTGTACAATTTCCCAACCGTTGCAGGAAATTCTTTAAAGCGGGTGTCACTTGTAACTGTTCCCCGGCTGTGATAATTTCCCGTAAAGGTGGCAAAGATTCGACATTAGCTGAGACTTCCGCTAATTGCTGCAAAGCGACAAAGGGCAAGAATAATCTTTCTACACCTTGCTCTGAGAGTAAATTGAATAACGCAATAGTATCTTTGCGTGTGTCTTCTGGTAATAAAACCAATGTTCCCCCAGCACACCAAGTTGCAAAAATTTCTTGGCAGGACACATCAAAACTCACCGGTGCAAATTGTAGAGTTTTAGCGTTTGCAGCTATGGAAGTATGATTAATTTGCCACTGGAAGAGGTTAACTAAAGCACTATGAGGCATAGCTACACCCTTGGGTTTGCCCGTAGAACCAGAGGTATAAATTACATAAGCTAAGTTATCTGGTTGTACTCCACTGACAGGGATGTGTGTTGGCAGATTATCCCAGGATATAGCATCTAAACAAATTACCTGCGCTGTGTGTGTTGGGAATATTTCTACTAAGTTTGATGTTGTTAGTAATACAGCCGCTTGGGAATCTTGTAACATATAAGCCAAGCGATCGCCTGGATAAGTCGAGTCGAGAGGAACATAAGCACCGCCAGCTTTGAGAATCGCCAACAAACCCACGACTAAATCTAGGGAACGTTCAATACAAATACCCACCGCGACTTCTGGCTGCACACCCAAAGTCTGTAAGTAGTGCGCCAACTGATTTGCACGAGTATCTAACTCAGCGTAAGTTAGTTGTTTTTCCCCAAACACCACAGCCACATCATCAGGCGTAAGCTGTACCTGAGTTGCAAATAATTCTGGGATAGATTCCTCTATGGTGTAAGTTGTCCCATCCCCTAATAATTGTTGCTGTTCCGCCTCACTCAGCAACGGTAACTGAGCAATTCTTTCCTCTGGATTAGCGACAATCCCCGCCAGCAGGGTTTGGAAATGGGCAATCATCCGGCTGATTGTCTCTGGTTCAAATAAGTCACTGTTATATTCCCACCAACCCGCCAGCCCTTGTTTTGTCTCCCAAATTGACAAGGTTAAATCAAACTTGGCTGTGACATTTTCACTCGCCAATGGTACAAAACTCAAGCCAGGTAATTCTAAATTACCCATCGGCGCGTTCTGTAAAATGAACATCACCTGAAACAGAGGCGCATGACTCAGTTTGCGTTCCGGCTGCAAAGCTTCTACGATTTGCTCAAAGGGTACATCCTGATGAGCATAGCCATCTAAGGCTACTTGTTTTACCTGATTCAATAATTCTGAAAATTGGGGATTATCTGCAACTTTATTTCTCAGCACCAATGTATTGACAAAAAAGCCAATTAATGTCTCTAATTCTTTACGGTTACGGTTGGCGATGGGAGTCCCGACGAGAATATCATCCTGACCAGTGTAGCGGTGCAGTAAAGTCACAAACGCCGCTTGCAAGGTCATAAATAAGGTAGCCCCTGCTTGTTGGCTAAGGAGGTTGAGTTGTTCGCTTAAGTCTTTTCTCAACTGGAAAGCCAAGCGATCGCCTCTGAATGTCTGCACAGCCGGGCGGGGTTTATCGGTGGGTAGTTCTAATACAGGGGGTGCATCTGCTAGTTGTTGCTGCCAATAATTCAGCTTAGTTTCTAATACTTCGCCAGTTAACCATTGTCTCTGCCACACGGCAAAGTCAGCATACTGGATGCTCAAATCTGGTAATGGGGAGGGTTTACCCGCAGCTAAGGCCGGATACATCGCCGAGAGTTCTTGAATGATTACCCCCATTGACCAACCATCAGCGACAATGTGATGCAGAGTGAAAAGCAACACATGAGAATGTGCATCTAATTGTAATAGTGTCGCCCTGACTAAAGGTGCTTGGTTGAGGTCGAATGGTTTTTGGCCTTCTTCGTTGCCGAATTTTTCTACGGCTGCTTGTTGTTGGTTGTTTGGTAGTTCTCGCAGGTCGATAACTTCTAAACTTAAGCTAGCATCGGTATTAATTACCTGGACAGGATTACCATCGATTAAATGAAAACTGGTTCTTAAAATTTCGTGACGCTGGACAATATCGGAGAGTGTTTGTTTAAGTGCTTCAACTTGCAATTCCCCAGAAATTTGCAAAACGTTGGGCATATTGTAAGTGGAACTCGCCCCTTCCAATTGGTAGAGAAACCACAATCGCTGTTGCGCCCATGACATTGGTAGGGGTTCGCTTGTTCTGGGTATGGGTGTTATGGCAGTTGCGGTTAATCCTGTTCCACCTTGGCGAAGATTACTAATAAATTGATCCAGTTCAACAACGCTGGGTGCTTCAAATAAACACCGCAGGGGTAACTCTACGGGAAATGCTTCCTGTAGGCGAGAAATTACCTGAGTCGCTAACAGGGAATGTCCCCCCAACTCAAAGAAGTTATCATAAACGCCGATTTCTTCTAGTCCCAACACCTCAGCAATAATTGCAGCGATGATTTCTTCCTCTGCGGTACGGGGAGGAACAAAACTCACAGTCCGACTCAGTTCTAGATTGGGTACAGGTAACGCCACCCGGTCAACTTTACCATTAGGAGTTAAAGGTAAGACGGGTAATAACATGAAAGCGTTAGGTATCATGTAGCCTGGAAGTTTATTTTTCAGAAAACTCCGCAGTTGTGGGACTAACTTACGCGCTAGTTGTCCCTGTAGTAAGTTATTACCGTAATTACTCCAAGGTTCAATTGTCTGTGAATGGTCGAAAATCGGGAGAATATTCTGATTACCTTTAACAAACACCACATCATAATTACCCTTGTTTATCTGTGACCAACTGATGTGTACCTGTAATGATAATTCTTTTTCCCAACGCCAAAACTCTTCCGGATCAATCAACGAGTCCCCAGTCCCCAATCCCCTCTGTAGTTCCCCAACTGTTGCGTTTTCGGGAAGACTTGCTAATAAATCTAGCAGTTTCATCTCTGTTTTTAACCGCCCATTGGGGATGTTTTTCACACCTAAAATCTCTGCATCTGCTTTGGTTAGCAACTCTTGCAGCAAAGGTAATGTTAACTGATCTTGCTGCCAATCCAACCATTGCGGAACAACTTTTGATGTGACTGCATTACCTAGATGTAAGGTGACATCATAACGAAACTGGGTAAGTTCATTATGATATTCACCGCGTTTGATTTGAATCTGCACATGACTAATTTGGGGGAAGCGTTGCTGTAGTGCAGTGAAAAAAGCGGGGTCAATTACGAGTTCTGAGTCTTGGTTAAGATTGCGTTGGATGCGTTGCTGTAACTCTCCTGTAGAAAGAGATGGGAGAGATTGCGCCAACTGCACCGAGGCGTGGAAAGCTTCTAGTAAAGGTAAACTGCGGACATCGCCTATAAAAATGAAACCTGCTGATGCGATCGCCTGGATGGCATTTTCTAGCACTTGCATCAGATAATCAATGCTAGGGAAATACTGGACTACGGAATTAAGAACAACCGCATCAAAAACCCCTTGTTCGACTCCATGAAAATTCTCGGCGGAACGTTGCGCCAGTTTAACTTGTGACCAATCCCCCCCCATCTGGGTAATTTGCTGCTGTACATACCGCAAAGCCTGGGGTGAAATATCCGTCCCATAGTAACAATCACACTGGGGCGCAATCCTAAATAGTAGCATCCCTGTACCACAACCAATCTCTAATACCCGTTTTGGTCGCCAGCCAAGAATCCTATCTACCGTAGATTCCACCCATTCCCGCATTTCAGCTTTGGGGATAAGTAACCCAGTACGGCTATCGTTCCAGCCAATAATATTGAAGGTGGGATCTGAGTCAGTTGCAGATTGACTGTAACTATCGTTAAATACTTGTTGCCATTGGGAAAGTTGTTCTGATGCAAATTCATTAGCTAGACTGGAGTCAGTGCGATCGCTATCCTGGGAATTAGGCACAACATAAGCAACTAAACGCTTATCTCCAGGGATATCTTCTCTAGTAATGACAACTGTTTCCCGCACTTCGGGATGTTGATTGACGGCTGTCTCAATCTCTCCCAACTCAATCCGAAAGCCTCGTACTTTTACTTGGTGATCTGTCCGTCCGAGGTATTCAATATTGCCATCTGGTTGATAACGTGCCAAATCTCCCGTCTTATACAACCGTGCGCCTGGTTCATGAGTGAAGGGGTGGGAAATGAATTTCTCTTTTGTCAACTCAGGACGATGCAAATAGCC
>NZ_CAWUDL010000047.1:0-52133 GCF_963920945.1 Anabaena sp. CCY 9402-a | reverse complement strand
GTTTATTAAACTGGCATTTTACTATTAATTCTCCATAAAAGTAACCGAAGAACCATTATTTCTTGACAGACTAGTAGGTTGGGTTGAGGAACGAAACCCAACATTTTTAGGACTCATAGATGATAAATATTTTTTATTTCCTTTCAATCCCTAATAGGAATTAGAAGAAATTGCAATTTATGGCGACATTTAGCTACTACCTCACACCGCCATGTTTCAATCCCTGATAGGGATTAGAAGAAATTGCAATAAGAATATAAAAAAGGTTGTAAAGGTGTGTTACCTAGTTTCAATCCCTGATAGGGATTAGAAGAAATTGCAATATTTTGAGGCAATGAAGCGAGCCGGGATTGAACCAACTGGTTTCAATCCCTGATAGGGATTAGAAGAAATTGCAATTTCTATATTCGGTTTCTAGAGTTGTTTCTACTGTAGCGTTTCAATCCCTGATAGGGATTAGAAGAAATTGCAATTCCCAAAAATAATTTCCTCCTCATGATTACTGGGTTTCAATCCCTGATAGGGATTAGAAGAAATTGCAATTAAGTGCGCTTAATGCCCGAATTGGATGATCGTGCGTTTCAATCCCTGATAGGGATTAGAAGAAATTGCAATTGTTGGTCAGGGGGAGTTGCACCCTTCAACGAGTCGTTTCAATCCCTGATAGGGATTAGAAGAAATTGCAATCCCCGAAAAGAATAGAGGCAAGTATGCTTTTGAATTAAGTTTCAATCCCTGATAGGGATTAGAAGAAATTGCAATCTATACCGGACTTCTCAGAATAATACTCAAGCAGTTTCAATCCCTGATAGGGATTAGAAGAAATTGCAATCAATCAAGGAATTCATTCCTACTTTTCCAGAGAGTAATCTGTTTCAATCCCTGATAGGGATTAGAAGAAATTGCAATTTGAATCAAAGACTAATAAAGTTCCTCGCACCTATGTTTCAATCCCTGATAGGGATTAGAAGAAATTGCAATGCAATTCTTTGGTTCAAGGTAGTCAATCGCTTTACTCCCGTTTCAATCCCTGATAGGGATTAGAAGAAATTGCAATTTGGGACGCTGGAGATCGAGGGTATGGTGCAATATGTTTCAATCCCTGATAGGGATTAGAAGAAATTGCAATCAAGCCTTGGAAACAATGGGTTACGGCGAAGACGTTTCAATCCCTGATAGGGATTAGAAGAAATTGCAATGCTTAACACCTTGTTGTAAACTCTGCTGTACTCTTGGCTGTTTCAATCCCTGATAGGGATTAGAAGAAATTGCAATTAGAGGATTCTAACATAGTGCAGATATCTTTAAGTGTTTCAATCCCTGATAGGGATTAGAAGAAATTGCAATAAGAAGAAAAGCAATAATAGAGAAAAGCCCAAGGGAGTTTCAATCCCTGATAGGGATTAGAAGAAATTGCAATTGTAGGTCTGCTAACTCCTGATAGTATTCTAAATGGTTTCAATCCCTGATAGGGATTAGAAGAAATTGCAATTCTTTGTACTTGTCGATGTCAACAAAATACTCGGTTTCAATCCCTGATAGGGATTAGAAGAAATTGCAATGGTAGAGAGCAAGGGAAAGGGGAACAAGTTATGGTTTCAATCCCTGATAGGGATTAGAAGAAATTGCAATCACTATTGTAACTATCCGTAAGCTTTGCATCTGTTTCAATCCCTGATAGGGATTAGAAGAAATTGCAATCTCAGATGAGCAATTCCTGGTGTGGTGCGAAACTAACGTTTCAATCCCTGATAGGGATTAGAAGAAATTGCAATTCAAAGTAATCCATCTTTGCAGGAAAGCATTTACTAGTTTCAATCCCTGATAGGGATTAGAAGAAATTGCAATAGATAAAGAAGATGCAAAACCTGCGCCAATGAAGTTTCAATCCCTGATAGGGATTAGAAGAAATTGCAATTGTCATCCTGGTAGACAACCTTGTCATCCTGGTAGTTTCAATCCCTGATAGGGATTAGAAGAAATTGCAATCTATCACCAAGCTGCCTACAACAGCCACAGCAGGGTTTCAATCCCTGATAGGGATTAGAAGAAATTGCAATCTAGAACTCACATCTAATGTTTTGCCGTGTTGGTTAGGATGGCGTTTCAATCCCTGATAGGGATTAGAAGAAATTGCAATCGTGTGGCGTGTGCCACAGTTGCCGCACTATCGAGTCAGTTGTTTCAATCCCTGATAGGGATTAGAAGAAATTGCAATATTCTGTTGATTCATCCACATTAAATAGAGTTACGTTTCAATCCCTGATAGGGATTAGAAGAAATTGCAATTTCTTATGCTTTTTAGGTTGTACAGTAATATCAACATCACGTTTCAATCCCTGATAGGGATTAGAAGAAATTGCAATTCGTGTGTGCGTATGCGTGTACGCGCGCGCTGAGGTTTCAATCCCTGATAGGGATTAGAAGAAATTGCAATACCTTAAGCATTCAGTTAAGCCTACCTAAACTTAGTTTCAATCCCTGATAGGGATTAGAAGAAATTGCAATCAAAACTAGGAGTGGCTTTCGTCATCCACTCCACAGTTTCAATCCCTGATAGGGATTAGAAGAAATTGCAATAGCGGCGACCTGAAACACAGTCTATATTTAGTTTTCAAGGTGCGGTTGCGCGGATGGAATAATCTTAGCATACAGAATTATAACTGGGTAGAATACAAATGCCCAAAACCCTTACTAAATAAAGTGCGCGGCTATTTTTATTCAAAAAAATCTCAAAAGTCTTACACTGCAAGAACTCCAAGGTCAGTTAATCAGAGTTTGTTTTTAACACCTACCCATCCGCGCATTCGGGCGGAAAGCACTGTTTTTATCAAGTTATTGACCAGCTAATACAGTACAGATTCAACAAAGCCACCATCTGACATCAATACATCATGCTGAGTTATGTTAGCGTAGCGAGTTGTAAATCTGGGCTGAGTAATAATACTAATCACTAGCGTTTAGGCTTTTGTTTTTCAACCGTAATTGTAACTAAAAGTCTTCTGAATTGCAGAAAAAGCGAATAAATTAGCTGTTTTTCAGAAAATTATCAATTTTTAATAAAATTTTTATAAAGATTTGATGAACTTTACTTTTTTCGGATAAAAACTATTGACTAGCCTTCAGAAAATTTCTACAAAAATAGTAGTAGGTTAAATAATCAAATTGAGAGACTGTCAGTTCTTAGTTAATTTTTGCCAGGTGAATGCAGATGACTCATGATCTGCTAATGAAAAAATAGGCAGTGTGGTGTTAGTTTGATGTTAGTAACATTTACTTGCATTGAAATCTAACTAAATAACCCTCTCTGATTGGTATTCGTAATCGCAGCAACTTAAATATTCACTCATTGAGTTTGTACCTACATTCCAGTTTTTAGCAACATCCTGATAACAAAATCATCATCAGACTTGAGGTAGATTTTCTGATATTAGCAACCAAAATAATTGGTTGGAGTCAATACCAGCGTGACACCATTGCTCAGAAAATTTTATCAAGTTATTGATGCAAGCTTTTGAGGTGTTTTACCAGATATTGCGTTTTTTGAGGCTTTGGAATATTGAATACTTACAGATAACCCCCCTCATTTACCAATTTAAAGGAGGGTAAACACTTGTCATCACATCTGATTTTTCACGTTATGTGGAAAAGCTAACGCGAAACCTAACCCCCTAACCCCCTTCCCTTGTAGGGAAGGGGGAGAAGTTAAAGCCTCTCTCCTTGTAGGGGAGCCAGTGCGTTGCGGGGGTTCCCCCGTTGTAGCAACTGGCGTGAGAGGTACTCTAGCGAGAAGCCGCTCCGCGTCTTTGGAGAGGGGTTTTCCAGATCCTGTGAAAAGTCAGGTCATCACATAGGCTTAATATCTTGAAACAAGAGAATGTAATGCTCTTTCATCAATCTGAGGAAAGCAAAATAATTGTAGCTTGGGTTGAGCGATAGCCTTTTTGTCATCAGTACAGTTGAGAAACTGGAGAAAGCCGACTAAACCTGATGAATTTGAAACTTTGACCTAAACATAAATTAGACATTACCTGGTAATAATTATGTCTGAATATTTTCATCAAGAGCAATTTATTGAAGGTTATGACTTGCACGAAAGTAAGTTTTTAACACCCTTTCAACGGAAAGCTTTGCTCAAGCATTTACAAACTAATTTGCAGCCAGAATATCGTAAACGCATTGAAATTATGTTACTGGCGGATATGGGGACATCGCAAAGCCAAATCTGTGAAAAATTAGGCTGTTCTCAAGAAATGGCGCGTTATTGGATTGGCATAGCTGAAGCAGGTTTGGCACACAAATGGAATGAGCGACCCATAGGTAGACCCAAAATTGTTAATAACCAATATATGGATAGATTGAAGGAATTAGTAAGTAATAGTCCGCGTGATTATGGTTATGCTTTTACCCATTGGACAGCCCAATGGTTAAGTAAGCATTTAGCATCAGAATTGGGCATCACTATTAGCGATCGCCATATCAATCGCCTGTTAAAACAAATGGGACTTTCTACCAAACCAAAAAATAACCGTCCTCAAGTTACTGAGACTGATCCAGATAATAACATTACAATTTCTGACTTGAAATCTCAGTCTGAAACACCTCTGGATTGGTCGTTTAATTTAATTCGTAATTCGTAATTATCATAATGATTAAGAAGTACGAAAGTTCACAATATTTGGTTTGGAGGTGAGGGAATGCCGTCAGGTTTTTCCCAGCAATATTTAGCGCAACAACTTACTCAAACCTTGGGTGAGTTGTTGTCAGAAAAGGAAATAGAACAGTGTATCCAAGAGTTAGAAATTATTGAACCGCCAATTGCCAAGCAGTTTTGGCAAGCTGCTACAGCTTCGGCGGGAATTTACATCATCCTTGGGGGTAAAGTCAGATTACTTGATAGTTCTTTAAACTTAATCACCACGCTTTCAACAGGAGCGTCTTTTGGTGAACTGACTTTATTTCCAGAACAAGAATTTAGTCCTTATGTTGCTAGGGCTTCTGTTAATTTAAAACTTGCTTATCTACCGCAAGATAGTTTACAAGGGCTGATTAGTGAACATTCTAGCATTGGCGATCGCCTAAAAAAACAGGCAGAAACTTGGGATTTATTGGTGTTCTGTAACCAAAATACCTTACTGCCTGAAAATACTTCCGTCGAAGATGCCTTGAGAGCATTGTTTTTATTTGAACGTCAGACTTTAGCTAGTGGTTCACTTCCCCAGTCGCTTTTGCAAGATACCAAACTCTGGCTTTTACAGCGAGGAGAATTAACAGATACCCAAGGACGCAGATTTATACCCGGAACAATCACCACATCTGCAAATGTAGGTAATTGGCAAGTTACACAATCAGCAGTTGTGTATATTTTGAGAAATACCAATTGGCAAATAGCACTAGAATATTGGCCGCAGTTAACAGAATTCCGAGAATCCAGTGTTAGTATTGAAAGTAACCCCTCCCCATCCCCGGTTGTAGAGACGCGATATGTCGCATCTCTACAACCCCCCCCTCCAGAAAAACCCAAACCACGTCGCTCCTATTTCCCTAGCCCGAAAGTGAGAGTAGGGCATTGGTGGGGAAGAATTACCAAACGCTATCCATTATTTGAACAACAAAGTGCAGCTGACTGTGGTGCAGCTTGTTTAGTCATGGTTAGCCGCTACTGGGGTAAAAACTTAAGCGTGAATCGCATTCGGGATTTAGCCAATGTTAGCCGCAATGGTGCATCCCTCAAAGGTTTAACCACAGCCGCAGAGACGATAGGTTTTACTACCCGTCCGGTGAAAGCCAGTTTGGATAAATTAGCACAACAAACCTTACCTGCGATCGCTCATTGGGAAAATAAGCACTACATCGTAGTTTACGAAATTACCAAAAAACACGTTATTGTCTGCGACCCGGCGATTGGACAACGTAGCCTCATACTGTCAGAATTTAAAGCAGGTTGGACTGGCTACGCTTTATTATTGCAACCCACCAGCCAACTACAAGAGGCACAAGAAGTCAGTACCCCATTCTGGCAGATGTTTGAGTTAGTCAGACCTCACTCACGCGTGCTGCTAGAAGTGTTTGGGGCTTCGGTATTAATTCAGTTTTTGGGACTGATTACGCCCCTATTTACCCAGTTGTTATTAGATAGAGTCATTGTGCAGGGTAGCACGCTGACTTTAAACGCTGTGGGTTTAGGGTTGATGATTTTTGGGTTATTCCGCGTCGCCGTCAATGGACTCAGGCAATATTTACTAGACCATACAGCCAACCGTATTAGTGTGTCACTGTTGGTAGGTTTTATTAAACATACCTTCCGTTTACCCTTAGCGTTTTTTGAATCCCGTTATGTCGGCGATATTGTCTCCCGTGTCCAAGAAAACCAAAAAATCCAGCGTTTTTTGACTGGGGAAGCCCTCTCCATCATTTTGGACTTACTGACGGTGTTCGTTTACGTGGGGCTGATGTTTTGGTATAGTGCGTCTATGGCATTGGTCAGTTTAGCGATCGTGCCGCCGTTTGTATTACTGGCACTTGTGGCTACACCATTTCTACGCCGCATTAGCCGGGAAGTTTTTAGTGCTACCGCCAACGAAAACAGTTACCTCATTCAATCCCTAACGGGGATTCGCTCAATTCGTTCGATGGCAATTGAGCAGACAGTGCGCTGGCATTGGGAAGAACTGCTAAATAATGTAATTAGAAAGACCTTTGCTGGGCAGATTATCAGTAATCAGTTACAGATTTTTAGTTCGGCAATTGAAACCCTAGTTACGACCAGCTTACTGTGGTTGGGGGCGTGGTTGGTGATTCAAAATCAACTTACCATTGGTCAGTTAGTTGCCTTTAATATGCTGCTGGGTAACATCATTAGACCTTTTCAGCGTCTAGTCGTGCTGTGGAATCAATTACAAGAGGTAACAATTTCTACAGAACGCATCAATGATATTCTCGAAGCCGAACCAGAAGAAGACTTACAAAACCAGCCCCGGCAATTTTTACCTCGCTTGAGCGGTCATATTCGCTTTGAAAATGTCACCTTTCGCTATCATCCAGAGAGTGATATTAATGTCTTAGAAAATCTCAGTTTTGAAATTAAACCAGAGCAAACCGTTGCTGTCGTAGGGCGTAGCGGTTCTGGTAAGACCACATTGTTTAAATTAATTTTAGGGCTATATCTGCCGACAGATGGCAAAGTGTTGATTGATGGTAACGATGTGACTAGTATAGCCCTGCGATCGCTCCGTTCTCAAATCGGTGTGGTTGACCAAGACACCTTTCTGTTTGGCGGTACAATCCGCGAAAATATCAGCATTGCTCACCCCGAAGCTAGTTTAGAACAAGTGATAACGGCGGCGCGATTAGCTGGGGCTGATGACTTTATACAACGATTGCCAATGGGTTACGAATCCCAAATTGGCGAAGGTGGCGGTATGTTATCTGGCGGACAACGCCAACGCCTAGCCATAGCCCGTGCTTTGGTAGGTGATCCCCGTTTATTGCTTTTAGATGAAGCAACCAGCCACCTCGATTCAGAATCTGAGCGTCTGATTCAAAATAACCTGAAAACTATCCTTCAAGGACGCACCAGTGTAATTATTGCCCACCGCCTGTCCACCGTGCGTCATGCAGACTTAATTTTGGTATTAGATCGTGGCTTATTAGTCGAAAGCGGTACTCACGATCAATTGATCACACGAAAAGGCCATTACTTTTACCTGAACCAACAGCAACTGGCGACTAATTCGTAATTCGTCATTAAGAATTGGTTGCCTTGGGTATTACTGGGAAATTGTTAAAAAAATGGGCATGGGACAAACAGGACATGGGATATCGGGCATTGGGTAATAGTTCTTCTTCCTTTCTATTCCCTAATCCCCATTACCCCTTATCCCCAGTCCCCAGTTCCCAGTCCGCAGTCCCCCTTCAGAGTAATTTATGCCACACATATCCCACAATTCATCATCTGTGCTAGTCAAGTCACAGCCAGATGATCTGCTACGAGTTGAAGAATCGCGTTCTCTAGATAATGAGCAAACACAAGGGGTAAGCGAGACTAATGATTGGTTTTATGGCACTGAGGAATTACTCGATGCCTTACCCAAACGCTGGACTCGTTCCATGCTTTACCTCTTGATTAGCTTTGCGGTGATTATTATCCCTTGGGCATCTCTGAGCAAGGTTGATGAAACAGGAACAGCCAGAGGGCGTTTAGAACCCAAGGGTGCAACGCAAAAACTAGGTATTGCCGTCGCTGGTAAAGTCAAAACAGTGAATGTGGAAGAAGGGGCGACGGTTAAGGCTGGGCAAGTTTTATTAGAATTAGATGCTGACGTTCTACAAAAAGAATTAGAACAAGCTGAAACTAGGTTAGAAGGATTAACTAATCGGCAAGCGCAGCAAGAATTACTCAAAAACCAATTGATGCTCGCCATTAATATTCAAGAACAGCAGAACCAAGCCCAAGCCTTGGAAAAAATGGCACAAGTGAATCAAGCCCAGCAGCACTTAGATGGTAAACAAAGTACCTACCACTTACAAAAACTAGAAAAACAATCTCTAGTAGAACAGGCTAGGCAGAGAATTAATTCTACTCAGATTCTCCAGCAATTGGCTCAAAGGCGTTTGCAGCGAGATTCCAAAGAAGTTACACGCTATCGTGATCTGTTAAGGCAGGGTGCAATTCCCCAAATTAAAATTGTCGAACTGGAAAACTCTGCCGAAGATAGCCAACGCTCTTTGCTGCAAGCCAATGCAGAGATTATGCAAGCACAGTTGCGTTTAAGAGAAGAAGTCAGTCGCTACCAAGCAACCATTAGTCAAATTCAAGCAGAAATTCAGCAAGCACAACTACGTCTGCAAGAGCAGCTAAGTAGTTATCAAGGGGTTGTCCAAGCGGGTAAATTGGCAGTCCTCAAAAGCCAAGAACAGTTAAAAGACCTGCAAAGCCAAATTACTAACTTGCAATCAGAAATGGCGCAAACCAAGAGCCAGATTGCATCATTTAAGCTACAACAACAACAAAGAATAGTGCGATCGCCTATTGATGGTGTAATTTTTGAGTTACCTGTAGAAAAACCAGGCCCCGTAGTCGAACCAGGACAGATAGTAGCTCAAATCGCACCACAAAATACGCCTTTAATTCTCAAAGCCCAAATGCCCAGCCATCAAAGCGGTTTCTTGAAGGTGGGAATGCCAGTTAAAATCAAGTTTGATGCTTATCCTTTCCAAGATTATGGCGTGGTGCAAGGGCGCGTTAACTGGATTTCGCCGGACTCGAAGATCCAAACTACCGCTCAAGGGAACGTAGAAACCTACGAGATGAATATCACTATAGACCAACCATATATCCAAGCTGGTAATAAACGTATTTTCTTAACCCCAGGTCAGACAGCATCAGCAGAGGTAATTATTCGTCAACGCCGAGTAATTGATTTTGTCTTAGACCCATTTAAGAAATTACAAAAAAGCGGTTTAGAGCTTTAGAAATAAGCTAATACGCGCGATGTGCAATTTATTCTTGAAACCTCTCCCATACCAGGAGAGAGGCTTTAATTATTACTCTCCTTCCCTGTCTTTGCTACGCAACGCTAACGCGAACGACACGCTGCGCGTTGGCGTAGCCTCTCGTTCGCGTAGCGTCTCCCTTTGGGAGAAGAGAATGTAGGGAAGGGGTTGGGAGTTAGGTCTGAGAGAACTTTGCACACGACGTTAATACGGTTCAGATCAGCCCCCCCTTATCTAGAGACTTAATAATCGCGTCTTGAAAACCCAACGACTAGGCTGATCAACCTTTGGAGACGTTGCAACGCAACGTCTCTACAAGCCATGCCATTTTTCCACCACCAATTAATTTAAAGGGAGATTTGTATCATGCCAAAACTTATACAACTATCGATTGCAGACATTATTTATCATCTAAAATTATCTTGTCAAATCCCCACAATTTTAGAAGCGATCGCCACCTCCAGAATTATTACTGAAGCTGCCGTCTCAGCAGGCATTGAAATTAGTGTAGAGGAACTTCAACAAGCCGCAGATAGTATGCGCTTAACTAATCAATTATTCAAAGCAGAAGATACATGGAATTGGCTAAACAAATATTATCTTTCTTTAGATGACTTTGAAGACATGGCTAAAACCAACTTATTATCTGCTAAGTTAGCTGGTCATTTATTTGCAGATAAAGTTGAACCATTCTTTTATGCCCATCAAATTGATTACACTGGGGCTGTAACTTATGAAGTTATATTAGATGATGAAGACTTAGCTTTAGAGCTATTTTACGCCTTAAAAGAAGGTGAAATTAGCTTCCAAGAAATTGCCCGTCAATACATCCAAACCCCAGAAATTAGAAGGGCTGGGGGCTATCAAGGCATTCGTTATCGGCGAGACTTTCGACCAGAAATTGCGGCTGCTGTTTTTGCTGCCAATCCTCCCCAAATTCTTAAACCCATAGTTACCCCAAAAGGAGTACACATAATCGCCGTTGAGGAAATCATTAACCCCGAATTAGATGAGGAGCGACGGATGCAAATTGCCAAAGATTTATTTACACTTTGGTTAGAAGAACAAGTAAATGCTGTAGAAATTGTAGCTGATTTCAACCGCCAAGATAATTCGTAACGATGCTTCCCCCCGCTACGCTTTAAGCGCAGCTATGCCGCAGGCTTTACGTAATTCGTAAAAAGATTTGGGGTGGGGGATAATCACATTTTTGCTACAAACCCCACTCCTTCATATCAACACCATAAATGCTACTTTTTATACACAAGGGCGGGATATAGGTTTAGGTTGATAGTTGATAACTTGATCACAACGGGTTAAGCGTCAAAAAAGTTACGCCATACTAGCTGACTAAGTGGGATGCTAGATTCTGGAACTGAAGTCATATCATTGCCGTCGCTTATCATACAGGTGGTAACATATTAAAGTAAATGATTTAAAACATACAATCATTTAACAAAGCTTAAAGTTGCTTTATTATATTGTTTACCAAAGGTGTGAGTTGAGTTGTGGAATTGAATTAGCGATGACTACTTGTATATCTACTATTGCAGAACGTAACTCTCAAGCTGTACGAGTATGTGAGTTAACCAAGACTTGTTATCAAGACGATCAACAAGTCAAGTTCATGAGCTTGCAAGCAGAGGTAGATTCTCTGTGGCAGGAATTACAAAACCTCAAGGAAAAACGTTTAACAACCACTAGCCCAGAATCATAAAACAAATTTACTGTCGAGCGATCGCAAAATCTTCCCAGTCGTCCACTTAAGCTAAATGCCGATTTGACAGAGTTCTCTGAGGCTATGTCAGCAATAGAGACTATTTCAGGGAAGTTACAATCAATCATTAAGATTTTATTAAAATTTGTATATCAATTTACCATTACTTGCACAAAATTTAAGTCAGCAATCACAAAATTTTTGTGATTGCTGATTTTCGCTCTCGGAATGAGGCATGGGGACATCTATAAGACCTAGATTTAAAAAAGGTGAGCCAAATAGCTATCATTGAATGTGTATTTTGAATTGTTCGTATGCTCACACTGTCTCCCAGCCTACAAGCTAGACTTTCTCAACCCCTCAAAATCGGCTCATTTGCAGTCAAAAGCCGAGTTCTTCAGTCGCCTTTATCTGGGGTGACAGATATGGTATTTCGTCGCTTAGTACGACGTTATGCACCCGATTCAATGATGTACACCGAAATGGTGAATGCTACGGGGTTACATTACGTCAAGCAACTACCCAAAATCATGGAGGTAGACCCCAACGAACGACCTATCAGCATTCAATTATTCGATTGTCGCCCCGATTTCCTCGCAGAAGCAGCCATAAAAGCAGTTACCGAAGGTGCTGACACTATTGATATTAATATGGGGTGTCCAGTCAATAAAATTACCAAAAATGGTGGGGGTTCTTCTCTGTTGCGACAGCCAGAAGTAGCAGAAGCTATTGTTCGGGAAGTGGTGAAGGCTGTTAATGTACCAGTCACAGTCAAGACGCGTATTGGTTGGAATGACAAAGAAATCTTCATTCTCGACTTTGCCAAGCGGATGGAAGATGCTGGGGCGCAAATGATTACTGTGCATGGACGTACCCGCGCTCAAGGGTACAATGGTAATGCTCGCTGGGAATGGATAGCGCGTGTGAAGGAAACACTGTCTATTCCAGTGATTGGTAATGGGGATATATTTTCAGTCGAAGCAGCTGTGAGATGCTTGGAACAAACTGGTGCGGATGGTGTGATGTGTTCCCGTGGGACGTTGGGTTATCCTTTTTTGGTGGGAGAAATTGATCACTTCTTGAAAACTGGGGAGACATTACCAGTCCCAACCCCAATTCAGCGTTTGGAATGTGCCAGAGATCATTTACAAGCCTTATGGGAATATAAAGGCGATCGCGGTGTCCGTCAAGCCCGCAAGCACATGACTTGGTACGCCAAAGGTTTTGTTGGTGCGGCTGAATTGCGGGGACAATTAAGTTTAGTGGAAACAGTGCAGCAAGGTTTAGACTTGATTGATAGAGCTATTGAGCAATTAACTCATGGTTATGAACCAATGGAAGAAGCCGAAAATTTCCAAGTTGCTTAATTATATAGGCGATGTCTTTTGTAGACATCGCCTCTGAAGCTCCATACCGATATAAACCAGAATTTATCCGCTTCTTTTTCAATAACTCTATTTCTAATATATCTGCCGAAGTGCGATCGCAAATTGAAGATACCCTACTTTTACACCTTTATTACATCGGGTTTATGACCGTGCTAGGCTAGAACTTGCCATTGACTACAGTCAGTCTTGCATTCCCAAACTATCTACAGAGGATGAAGCTTGGCTACAAAGTTTATTAATGCCGACCTGAAACCGTGATGTTAACATTTTCATTGAGTCGGCGAACCAGACGCGATAACTCACGAATAATATTAACTGCGATTTCAGGAGTCTCTTCAATGGCATCATAAAGTTGTTCTTGGGTCAGTTCCAAAAATTCGCAAGATTCTAAAGTTGTGACGTTAGCCGAACGGGGTTGCGTATCAAATACTGCCATTTCCCCAAAGTATTTCCCCTGATCTACGACTGCTAGTTGTTTATCTCCAATATGAACTTTCACTCTACCTGAGACAACTATATATAGCGATCGCCCTTCTTCTCCCTGTCTGAAGATGGTGTGATTGGCGGGAAAATGTAACTCGTGCATCACTGAAGTCAAGCGCACAATAAAATCATCCCGCAGTTCCTTAAAAATCGGGACTCGGCGGACAAACAATAAACGATCAACACTACTAAGCATAATTTATAGTTAAAACTTACACATTAAAAAATACGTAAAACAAATATTTTCAATCATGCAATTTTCCTACTATATAATGCTAAATCTTGCGTCGCTGGAAGTAAGCTGTGACGATCGCTGATTTTCGATAATAGGTATAAATTACTGTAGCAACATTGAAAAAATACAGTGCTGCCAACTTGAAGTGAAAAGCAACAAGAAGTCATGCTGTGGTAAATACTCCTGATGGATAGATGCAGAAATGACACAACAGATACTCAAAATATCAATGTCAGTTGTTAGCAAGTATACGCTAGTTTAAAAAGTGCCAAATTAGAGGTGCGCGGCGGGAGTGTGTACCGTGATTACACAAGGAAGATTCCCACACCCCAGAGGACTTGTTGGATTTTATTGAAGAGAAGGGAAAGGAGGTGTCCGCAGCGTTGGCAGTGTTACGCGGGTGAAGGGATGCTATGATTGACAAGAGGAAACCGAGTCTCAGTAGTTTCCTAAACTCACTAGGGTTAAATTTTTAAAACACTCAAACCCGTGAGTTCATAGCTGGAGAGGTGTCCGAGTGGTTGATGGTGACGCACTCGAAATGCGTTTTGGGGAAACTCAACGGGGGTTCGAATCCCCCCCTCTCCGTTTAATCTCATCTCAAACTGTAGGATATTTCTCCTGTGATTGCGATCGCAATGAGATATATTTTGTTTGCATGAATTTTGATCCCTTCAAAAAGTCCAGAGTCAAGTTTGGATGTTACTTCCCTTACCTATCAAAAAAAGGGATATTTAAACACATCCTTTAGGAAGATGACCTGGAACAAGAGTAGTTTTAAATTAATTCTGGTGTGTCGAATAACTGCTTTCTATGGAGGTTTAGCACTAGCTAAACCTTTTCTATAGGTATACGAAATTTTGGGTTATCAGGTGAAAATATTTATTTTATTTCCATTAAATGTATATTTAAAAACTTGCCCACTAGATTTTAGGTTATGTTTACATACCTATCGATAGATGGACTAAAGTAATATATTTTTTATATTACGTAGCATATGGTAAACTCTTGGTTTGTATAGGCTTGGTTGTTATCCAAGCCTATTTTGTAAAAACTTAAAAAACAATTTTTCATTTTAATACTTACGACTTTAATTAGAAAATAATTTTTTATTTAAATACTTTAATTAATTTAAAATAATCTGCTAATTATCAAGTAAAAACTGAATCAGCATCTTTCCATAGATGGGGGATATAAATTTGCTAAACAGATAGAATTTAGCTTGTTAATGCCTGAAAAACGTGTGTGTACCCTGGATTATATTCCAGGGTCTTCTTTTAATTTGATTAATTTAATAGACTGACATAGTTAAATTTGTACATAAGACTTAGGATTAGACTTAGGTTGGTTTGATGCAAGTAACCCCAACATAAATAAGGGTTTTGGGTTTCTTTGCGTTAACCCAACCTAAAAAATTTTGCCTCATTTAAGCCTTGTCATACCACTACAAATTAGGGATTTTTTAAATTAAAAATCTCTATAATGCTGAATACAGAATTAGTATTCTAGAATTGCATACCAGATTTTTTAAATTTTGTACACATCTTTTTGACAGATGAATTATTCTCAAATTAGGCATAAATTAAAAGCATATGGTAAACACCTGGTATGCCTAGGGGCTGAGTGATGACTCAAGCCTCTTTTTACTTTTTATTAGTTTTTTGGACATAAAATTTATTGCTGAGAAGTTAAATCTGACAAGATGATGAATTTACCATTTATAGCAATAAATTGATACATACTAAAGGAAGATGCCATGTCAAAACAGTCGTTTTAAATTAATTTTGTACGTTGTTAAGCACAGCAATTATAGAGGTTTGGTCTTTAACCAAACCTTTTTTATTATCGGCTAAGTTAGCACATATCAGCTTTGAGATGATTTGTATACACTCTATAGGAAGATGAACTAAAGTAAGAGTAGGTTTACATTAATCTTGGTGTAGTAAATGCTTGGTATATATGAAGGCTTGGTTTAACCAAGCCTTTTTTTATGAGTAATGGGGATATTTTTGGATGAAATTTAAAGGTTAGTAGTGAGTTAGCTTCAAGAAACATAGGTGACAGGCTTTCCTGCGGACACTCTCGCAAAATTGTCAACTCTAGGATTATTAAAAGTGGTGCAGGTTAGGAGTTAGTACAGTCTGCGCCTAACTTTCTTTCTAAAATACTATTATTCCGTCTAATTCTGACATCATTTGCTCAAGCATATCTTCCATCATTTCCTCATTCAATGAACGTAGCGTTACTGGGCCACTCAGAAATTCTTTAATTGTCAATTTCTGGTCACGGAAATTTTGGACAAAATCACGAATTTCCGTGACTACATTAATTTGATGATCTATTGTCTCTAGCATCATATCAATAGAGTCAATACCTTGTTTAGCTGCTTTACGAGCATCGGCAACCATTGCGCCTTCAGGAGTATTTTTAGCTAAACGTAGTTCCTGTTTCAAGTTCTCATATTGATTGAGTAGAATTTCATTTTGCTGTTCTATAATTTTACATTTGCGAGTTAAATCATCTTCGCTATTATTATCGATAGATTCGCCGACTTGATGCTTTTGCTCTATTTCTAAGAGTCTTGCCAAATCCCCTTCTTGGTAAGCTTTATTGATTTCCTTCATGATTTCGGTATGGTACTGAAGGGTTTCGTTATCTTGGACTTTATCAGGGTGAAAAATCTCTGCTAACCTCAAAAATGTTTGCCGAACTTTTCTAGATTCATCTGTTCTAGTTGCAGAAGGAGATTCTATAGATTGTTGTGTTTCCCAAGCTTGATGGCTGTCTTTACTTGTTTCTTGGGAATTATCATCTTGAGGACGGAGATTTTCAAACAATTCATCTAGTTCTGTATCTGCATCAGAAACATCAAATTTTAAACTGATGATTCCTGTTAACTGGAGTTGTTGATAAACTGCTTCTATATTTTTTTTTGTTTGTTTACCGAACTTTCTTTTAGTTAAAATTTCTTTGAATAGAGTATGAATTTCTTGGTCAAGTTCTGCCATTTTTCGGAAATTGGGATTGGCTTTGTGAAATATCTCCGTGGCTAAAGAACGCATCTGGTCAACAAAATTCTTTAGTTCTGTTCGCTTTCTCTTAATTTGTTTCAGTAGCGATTGATGTTCCTTTTCTAATCCCTCTAAGCGGATATGTAACTCGGAAAGAGCCAAGGGTATTGTTTTGCTGGTGTGAGGTGGAGACGCAATTTTACGAGGCATGGAAGGTGTAGGTAAATTGAGTGCTTCAAGCAGAATAACTGTCAGGGTATGTATAAATCAACTGACACAAGATATATTTAGTATGTAAGTATTGATAGTACATAACTACTAAGTGTATGATCAAAAGTTGCTTCTGTTATAAGAGTATTTAACAAGCGGGTGCTATGGTGAAACGTCTTTTAGTCGTTGAATCCCCTGGTAAAGTTAAAAAACTTAGTCAAATTCTGGGTGCAGACTGGATTGTCCGTGCTAGTTGTGGTCACATTCGAGAACTCAGCAATGAAGGTGAGGATTCACTGGGATTTAGTATGGATGGCGGTATTGTCCGATGCAACTATGTGCCGCGTGACCAACGGGCTAAGGAGACAATTCAGCAGCTAAAGGCGTTTACTAAGCAGGTTGACGAAGTTGTCTTGGCGACTGACCCAGACCGGGAGGGAGAAACGATCGCCTGGCATCTCAAAGAAGTGTTAGGATTAAGTGATGCGAAACGAGTTATATATACGGAGATTACAGCATCGGCGGTGAGGTCTGCGATCGCTCGCCCCAGAAAGCTAGACTCTAACTTGGTAGGTGCAGGATTATGCCGCGACTGTTTAGATAAGTTGGTAGGTTATAAAGGCAGTCCCCTCGTTTGGGCATTAAATAACGGTGCTAAAAGTGTCGGTAGAGTCCAAAGTGCTACATTACATCTAATTTGTCAGCGCGAAAGAGAGATTCAAACTTTTGTTCCCCAAGATTATTGGAATGTCTGGGTAGATTATGCCGAGGGTTTCCGAGCTTTTTACAAGGGTATGGCAAACTCAGCCCAAGAAGCGGAACAACAAGCAGTAGAAACCCATGATGATGCCGCAGATAATACAACAAAAGCACCAGAATCTAAGCGTGTGCTGTCGGAAGCAGAGGCTACAAAGTTAGTCGAGGAAGCACGAAAATATCCTCACCAAGTTATCCAGGTGGAAGGTAAGACAGTTCAGCGTCAACCGCCTCCACCCTTTACCACCTCCACTTTGCAACAAGCAGCCGGTTCTAAGCTGAGATTTGCCCCAGACAAAACTATGCAGGTGGCGCAAAAGTTGTATGAGGCTGGGTTAATTACTTATATGCGAACAGACTCAGTAATATTGAGTCCTGAATTTTGTGCGAGTGCGCGTCAGTGGTTAGAACAAAATGACCCGCAGAACGTGCCACCCCAAGTAGCCAAGCATCGCAGCAGCAAATCTGCACAAGAAGCCCATGAAGCAATTCGCCCTACAGACGTATTTCGTCCCTCAGCACAATTACGAATTGAATTACCAGCCGATGAATTTAATTTATACGTGATGATTTGGAAACGGGCAGTTGCTTCTCAGTGTCGTTCTGCCCAACTCCGTAAAACTCAAGTGGTCACGCAGTCAGGGAATCTGTTGTGGCAAGCTAGAGGGCAAATCATAGAATTTTATGGTTATGCCAAGTATTGGAATAATCTCAGCAAGGATTCGGTTTTACCTTCTGTGCAGCAAGGACAGGCTCTAAATCTGGAAAATGCCAATTTTGAGCAAAAACAGACACAACCGCCGCCACGCTACAGTGAACCCAAATTAGTGCAGTTAATGGAACGTAAAGGCATTGGTCGTCCCAGTACCTATGCGCCTACTGTCGCCACCCTCAAGCATCGGGGTTATGTGGAGTTGGCAAAGGGAAGCTTACAACCCACAGCTTTAGGATTAGAAGTTGATGCCTTTTTACAGAAAGCACTGCCGGATTTACTAGAGGCAGAATTCACCGCTAAAATGGAAGATGCTTTGGATGCGATCGCTCAAGGTAAACAAGGCTGGCAGCAATATCTCACTACTTGGAATCAAGATTACTTTGCACCAGCACTCACTAAAGCAAAAACTGTAGTGGTGAGTGGATCAAATATTATGGCATCTGCTACACGCCAGTATGAAACCTCTAGGACACGCTGCCCTGAGTGTAATAATTTTCTTTCTAAGATTAAAAGCAGTAAACTTAAGAAAAAATATTTTCTCAAGTGTACTAGTGGCTGTGCAAACATTGTACTGTTTTGGAGCGATCGCAGCAAAACTTGGGAAGCACCCAGAAATCAAGCCAGCGCAGGAGAGAATCAGCAAAAGCCGCCTGCTAAGGTCACGTCTTATCCTTGTCCTGTATGCAAACAGCCTTTAGAGGAGTACAGTTACACCAAAGATGGACAGCCCAAAACCATGCTGCGGTGTTCTAATCCCCAGTCACGCCAAGATAAAAAACATAAAGATGTCGCTTATTTCAGCACACAAAAAGGCTGGTGGAGTCCTAAGTTGGGTAATTTAGGAGAGTAATGACCTTTTTCAATTCAAAATTTTGTTAGGAAGAATAAGAATAATTTTGAATTAATTAATTCTGGGTACATATGTTAACCGAAATGTATTGGAAGTGATGAGCCAAGGTAGATCAGGAAAATTGATAAGTGCAACAGCAACCCGTTCCCACAAGATTTGAAAATTTAAGCTAACATAGGTTTTGAATTAACTGTCAGTTTTAGACTTTATGCCTCAAAACCATAACAGCAATTCCCGAAAAACAAGAAAATTTAAACCTAAATTTAGTTATCTTTTGGTAACAATGGTTACTTTAGTAGTTGCATTTCCTTGGTTATACGAAGTTAAAACAAAAGCTGGAATTAATATATCAAAGAGTCGCCACGCGGGTACTTTTATCGAAAAGCATACACGAGGACTATTTCGATGTGAGTGGCTGTACCCTTATCATTGCGATCGCTCTCAGATGAATTAGATTAGCATCTTGGGTTTGTAGTAAGCACTCTAGTGCTTAGAAAATCAGGACTAAAATGCTTACTACAAACTTATTGTTTTATGAATTTCTCAAAGATGTAGAGGAAACAAAAGGCTTAGTTCCATCC
This sequence comes from Anabaena sp. CCY 9402-a, assembly GCF_963920945.1. NCBI lineage: Bacteria > Bacillati > Cyanobacteriota > Cyanophyceae > Nostocales > Nostocaceae > Anabaena > Anabaena sp. CCY 9402-a. The sequence continues at coordinate 32,692 of NZ_CAWUDL010000047.1, read as the reverse complement.
TCAGAATTGCCAGTAAATGCGTAGCGTTGTTCAGGAACAGGATAACCAGCTTCGCCAAAGGTTTGTTTGATGACTTTATTCGTGTCAAAATAAACCTGCCAGTAATGTTCATTATTACAATAGGGACGTACCGCTAATACAGTCCCTGCCAGATTAAAATCCAAAATCTCTACATCTGGGGCTGGGTTATTTAACACATGGGGAATTTGGCTGATTCGCTGTTTTAATAGCCTAATTGCTTCGTTATGATCAACTTTGTGATGTAGTTGTGCTGTGAGATCAACACGACGGTAAGGATTGACAGAGAAATTTTCAATATTGTCAGCAAAGATTTTATTATTAGCAACAATCGTCATCACATTATCAAGTGTATTGATAGTTGTTGTAAACAGTCCAATTTCTGCCACTTTTCCTGTTACACCTGCGGCTGATATCATGTCACCTATTTTAAAGGGACGAAAAATCATTAAAAAAGCACCAGCTGCAAAGTTTGCTAATAATCCACTCCACGCTGCACCAATGGCGATACCAATTGCTGCTAACAATGCAGCAAAAGAAGTAGTTTCAACACCAAAAAAGCCAAGAATTGCCACAATTAGAATAATTTTTAGCGTTACTGAAATAATATTCAGTAAATAGCTAATTAGTGTCGGCTCAATATTTTGGCTGCGGAAACCGCGACGTAGTAATTTTAAGCCAAAATCAATCAACCTTTGACCAATAATCCATATGGCGATCGCGCCTAATAATTTCAAACCAAATTGTGTTAAAAGTCCAATGGCAACTGGCCAAATTTGAGTTAAATTCATAGAATTTTCTCGATTTGTAAAATTACTAAAGTTGACAAGAGATTCAGGATAAATTTCTGAAATTATTGGTACTTGCCATAATGGTGTGAATAAGCAGAAAACCCCACCTCTTCCTAAAGAGAGGTTTTGTCGCTGCTGATTTTTAGAAGCTACTTACTTAGTTAGAGTTTTCGCTGAAACTAACAATAAATAATTAACTAAAAAAAGTAGATAAAGTATTTACTTTACCTACTTTGCACTTATTATTTTGTTGTTAATTTAATACGTTGCAAATCAGCGCATAGTTTTTACTGTGAAATAAATTCACTTAATGAGCCAGTGGGAACTACAGCATTCATTGCAACTTCTGAAGGACTGCTGACAGCATAACGTTGTTCAGGAACTGGGAAACCCGCTTCACCAAAGGTTTCCTTAATAGCTTTATTAGTATCAAAATACACTTGCCAATAGTGGTCATTATTGCAATAAGGACGCACCGCTAATACTGGCCCTGCCAAATTGAAGTCGAGAATTTCGACATCTGGCGCGGGATTATCCAACACATTGGGAATTTGGCTAATCTTTGCCTTTAATAGTGCGATCGCCTGATTATGATCGACAGTATGATGCAGTTGAGCTACCAAATCAACTCGACGGTAAGGATTGGCAGAATAATTCTGGATATTGTCACCAAAGATTTTGTTATTAGCAACAATTGTTAACACGTTATCAAGTGTATTGATGCTGCTTGTGAACAGTCCAATTTCGACAACTGTTCCCGTCACACCGCCGGCTGTAATAAAATCACCAACGTTAAACGGACGGAAAACAATTAAAAATGCACCAGCCGCAAAGTTGGCCAATAGTCCACCCCAAGCTGCACCAATGGCTATACCAGCAGCTGCTAGTAAAGCTGCAAAAGAAGTTGTTTCAATCCCAAAAAAGCCCAGAACTGCTACAACTAAAACAATTCTCAGGGTGACGCCAATGATATTGAGCAAATAATTAATCAGCGTCGGCTCAATATTTTGACTGCGGAAAGCGCGTCGCAGCAGTTTAAGTCCAAAATCAATCAGTCTTTGAGCAATCAGCCATAGCGCGATCGCACCTACAACTTTTAAACCAAACTCGGTCAAGAGTTTCAGCGCAAATTCTCCAATCTGCGGCAAGTTCATAAATTATTCTTAATTATTGGTATTTATCAAAGAACATACTAGAAATTCTGCTCAAAATGCGTATAAATACTTTTTTTTAAGATTTAAGAATTTTTATTCTACTCACTTTGTTTTCGTCGCTCTTCAATGCGAGCGAAAATTTCATCAAGGGTGGGATTTCCTAATATTTCATCTCTATCTGTTGTGTAATCTCCACTACCTTTTTCAAATTGCTGCATAAATCGCGCCATTCCAGCAGGAGCAAGAGCCTGAGTGAGTGCCTCTATTCCTAACCGTCTAATCTCAGCTTGAGTCAGCTTAGTTACGTCTAGCATCTATTACCTCCAGTTCTTGTGTCTGGTCATCGAAAGGCCGATTCAGACAACACACATCCAAATAAATTAAACACTCCATAGGTACATCTTGCTCGGTATGATATTTGATCTGCAAGCATTTACCGCATAAAAACTAGCTATGACTCAGAACTACCGTATTACCCTACTCCCTGGCGATGGCATTGGCCCCGAAATTATGGCTGTGGCGGTAGACGTACTGAAAGTTGTAGGACAGCAATTTGATATTCAGTTCGATTTTCAAGAAGCTTTAATTGGTGGTGCAGCCATTGACGCGACAGGTGAACCTTTGCCGGCTGCTACTCTAGAAACTTGTCGCAACAGTGATGCTGTTTTACTCGCCGCCATCGGTGGTTATAAGTGGGATACTCTACCCTCTCACCAACGTCCAGAAGCAGGTTTATTAGGACTCCGCGCAGGCTTAGAACTATTTGCCAACTTGCGCCCAGCCCAAATTCTACCCCAGCTGATCGATGCCTCCACCCTGAAGCGGGAAGTCGTGGAAGGTGTAGATATTATGGTAGTGCGTGAACTCACAGGCGGTATTTACTTCGGTAAACCCAAAGGGATTTTTACCACCGATACAGGCGAGAAACGCGGTGTCAATACAATGGTTTATACAGAATCAGAAATTGATCGGATTGGACGAGTAGCCTTTGAAGCCGCACGCAAACGCCAGGGGAAACTTTGTTCAGTGGATAAAGCCAACGTATTAGAAGTATCGCAGTTGTGGCGCGATCGCATGATCAAATTATCCGCAGAATACCCAGACGTGGAACTCTCACATCTATATGTAGATAACGCCGCCATGCAATTGGTACGCGCTCCCAAGCAGTTCGATACTATCGTCACAGGCAACTTATTTGGTGATATCCTCTCTGATGCAGCAGCCATGCTGACAGGTAGCATTGGAATGTTACCCTCTGCCAGTCTAGGTGCTGCAAGTCCTGGAGTATTTGAACCAGTCCACGGTTCTGCACCCGATATCGCAGGACAAGATAAAGCCAACCCCCTCGCCCAAGTTTTAAGCGCAGCGATGATGTTACGCTACGGCTTAGATCAACCCCAAGCCGCAGACAAAATAGAACAAGCCGTATTGCAAGTTTTAGCACAAGGCGATCGCACCGGAGATATCATGTCAGCAGGGATGAATCTTTTGGGTTGTCGCGCTATGGGTGACTCACTCATTAAAGCTATTAGTTAAGAGTGCTGAGTGCTGAGTAGTGAGTAATGAGTAATGAGTGCTGAGTGGTGAGTAATGAGTAATGAGTGCTGAGTGGTGAGTAGTGAGTAGTTAGTGGTGAGTAGTTAGTGGACATTATATTTTTCTCCCCCTGCTTCCCCTGCTTCCCCTGCTTCCCCTGCTTCCCCTGCTTCCCCTGCTTCCCCTGCTTTCTTTTCCCCAATCCCCAATCCCCAGTCTTTTTCAATAATTTTCTAGTTTAATCGGCCAAATTGGCAACCGTTACCAAAAGTTTCAGCTAAACTAGAAGCAAATCTAGCAAATACGCAGCAATATAGTGTACGCTTTACGACAAGAGCAAGGAAAAGCTAATTTTACTGCCCCCAGAAGCCAGTCTCCTTTGATTGATCCTGCCGTAATCAGAGCTGCGGGGCAAATTTACTACACCCACTGTGAAGTACATCCCGAAATAGCTGGCCAGCCTTCAGGTGTGGCAATTAATCGCATGACGCATCGGGGTAAAGTAATTTTTACCAGTCAACCAGTTCTTTTACCTCAAGAGTGTTTTGTACCCTTGAGCCAAATTGAATCTCATATGTATTAGTGATTACTCTGTGGGTATCTATTAACTTCAAGTGTCGGACAAAAGGCTAACTAAACTTTGAGGATAGAATTTCACCTCAGCTATTTTCTTTTGCGTTTTTTAGCTGAAAGTTTGGCAAGTGTTCCTCTGAAAACAATTGAGATAGGAATCACAGCAATAATTAAAGATGGGATGATAGCTAAAGAAATTGAAGATATAGAAATACTTACAACTAATAAAAACAAACCTCCAAACAATATCCAACCTGCAATTAGCACCCACCAAGGCATTGTTCCAGAAGACATAGTTCTCATGGCTCTACCTCTGACGTAAATCTCACCCATTGGATCATACGCAGAGGGAATTCTCTCGTGATAAACAGGTTCTCTTTGGGCAGGAACTTCAATCCTAATTTTATCTGAGTTGAAATTACTGTCTTCGCCAAAAAAATCTTCAGTTTTGTTGTTGTTACTCATAGTTTGTGGTTGGTAATTTTAACTACACTATCCAGGCATAGTAACAATTCAAAATTAATAAATCCACGCAGGACAGAGATTTTGATGCAAAAATCTGTCACGACTATACTACACAACTGCTAGTCGGGGAATTTCGGATTTTACTGACAAAGACTTCATAAAACTTAATCAGACAATTTCCGCAATACCACCAAAATCTAACTTAGGGACTTTCAATAGGAAAAGTATCCAATTTTGTAGCGTGCGTTAGCGATAGCGTAACGCACCGCCAGATATCTTGGTACTGGGTTGACACTTTCTGGTGGGTTGTTTAGCTGAGAGTTTTGCAAGTGTTCCTCTCCAGACAATTAAGACAGGAATTGCACCAATAATTGAATACGGGATGATAACCAAGAAGAATAATATTAAGGAAAAAGATATTAAAAAGAACATTGAAGGTATAAAAATATTTAGAAGCAATGAAAAAGAAGCACCAAATAATATCCAACCTGCAATTAGCACCCACCAACGTACTCTTCCAGAAGACATAGTTCTCATGGCTCTACCTCTCAAATGAATCGTACTAGAGGTAATCTTCTCCTGATCAGTAGGTTCTATGTGAGCAGGGATTTCAATTCTAATTTTGTTGAAGTCGAAATTGCTGCTTTCGCCAAAAAAATCTTCAGGTTTGCTGTTGTTCATAGTTTGTGGTAGGTAACTTTAACTACATTCTCAAGGCATAGAACCAATCCCAAGTTAGGAAATCCACGATTGACAAAGTTTTTCATGCCATAACCTACCACGACTAGACTATAAAATTGCTAATCGGGGAATTTCAGATTTATTTACAAAGACTTAATAAAACTTAATCACACAACTTCCGCAATTACACATAACTCTAACTATTCACAAGTTAGCGATCGCGTCTAAGAAAGTACCACGCTTCCTCGACAAAAGGCGAAAGATCAACGACAAATGACTCAGAACTTGTGACAAATAATTATATGGATACTTTGATAGTAGCCGTGGCGAGTATGATTGTTTTCGCCTTGGGTGCATCGATTGGCAGCTTTATTAACGTTGTAGTTTATCGATTACCTGCTGGATTATCAATTCTCTGGCCGCCTTCTCGTTGTCCCCATTGCTTAAACCAGCTAAAAGCCTATGATAATGTGCCTGTGCTGGGTTGGGTGTGGTTAAAAGGGCGATGTCGTTATTGTAAAAGCAAGATTTCTCTGCGTTACCCAGTGGTAGAAGGGGTGACAGGGATAATCTTTCTCCTCATATTCTTTTTATTTAACGTCTCAATCTTGACAATCGGATACTGGGTTTTTTGTAGTTGGTTATTAGCATTATCACTGATCGATTTAGATACGATGACTTTACCCAATGCCCTCACTAAATCGGGGTTAGTGTTGGGAATTATCTTTCAAATGGGACTAGGTTATATTACTGAAGCCAGCATTGAGGGAGTAGTCAAACACCTGATGATGGGGATAGTGGGATCTGTATTAGGTTTATGGTTATTTGATGCGATCGCAATTCTCGGTATTTTCCTGCAAAAAGAAGCAATGGGTGCAGGAGATGCCAAACTAGCAGCCATGATGGGTGCGTGGCTAGGTTGGAAGCATTTACTCTTGGCGGGGTTTATCGCCTGCACCCTAGGAGCTTTAGTCGGTATCGGCGCAATTCTACTTTCAAAACGCAAATGGGGACAAAAAATCCCCTTCGGCCCCTTTTTAGCCGCCGGTGCATTCTTCACCCTATTCGGCGGCGAAGCAATTTTATCAGCTTACCTACGATTGTTTTTTTAGGGCTGAGTGAGAGAGTGCTGTTAGCGGTAGCGGGGCGTTTAGCCCGTGCTGAGTAGGTAGACATATTTTTCTCCCCTTGCTTCCCTTGCTTCCCCTGCTTCCCCTGCTTTCTTTTCCCCAATCCCCAATCCCCAGTCCCCAATCCCCTAAATTTTCATGACTGTAGCGTTCATTACCCCATTTACGCTTGACATTTTGGTAATATCAGCTTGTGACCAGTATCACCCTCTAATTGAAAAGTACCTGTTGGTAAATGCTCAATGCTTGTCAACTGGCAAGGCAAACTGCAATCTTGGGGGCAAGATTTCAAGTCGGAGGTTGAGGAAAGGCATACTGTTGGGGGGTTGGTATGATAACGACTTTAATTTTGCCAATACATATACAAGAAGAGACGAACCAGAGACTTGTATTGGCATCAGTATTTTCGTTAAGCTGGCAACCAAAGATGCAAATTTAGGTCTGAATTGCTTATAAGCGTAATTTGGTGATGTAGTCAACAGTTACAGGCTAATAATCAATAGTCAATAAAATTACTCAAGACTAATGATAATTAAATTATCCTAGCTGCTTGACTGATTTTCGACCTCGTACCCACTTGAATAAGATAAAAATGGCAAACAACGAAGAATCACGCGGTTTAAAGTCTCTATTTGATTGGTTCGCAAATCGCCGTAAATCGGGAGCAACGAACCCCGAACGCCAAGAACGTGAGATTGCTGACGGGCTATGGCACAAATGTACTAAATGCGGTGTGTTGACCTATACTAAAGACCTTCTAGCTAATCAGATGGTGTGCGCTGAATGCGGACATCATAATCGGGTAGACAGTGATGAACGTATTCGTCAATTGACAGATCAAAACACTTGGCGACCAATTGACGAAAATTTGCGTCCTACAGATCCTTTGCAATTCCGCGATCGCAAAGCCTATAGCGATCGCCTGCGGGAAATGGAAGACAAACTAGGTCTTCTAGACGCAGTGAAAACTGGTTTGGGTCAAATCAATGGTTTACCCATTGCTCTAGCTGTGATGGATTTCCGCTTCATGGGCGGTAGTATGGGTTCTGTCGTGGGCGAAAAAATTACCCGCCTCATTGAACAAGCTACCCAACGGCGTTACCCAGTCGTTATTGTTTGCACCTCCGGGGGAGCGAGAATGCAAGAAGGTATGCTCTCCCTCATGCAGATGGCGAAAATTTCCGCCGCCCTAGAACGTCACCGCAGTGCTAAATTACTTTACATACCTATTTTGACTAATCCCACCACAGGCGGTGTAACAGCTAGCTTTGCTATGTTGGGAGATATTATTTTGGCAGAACCTAAAGCCACCATTGGTTTTGCAGGTCGGCGCGTGATTGAGCAAACCCTCAGAGAAAAACTACCAGAAGATTTCCAAACGGCTGAAGACTTGCTCAAGCATGGCTTTGTCGATGACATTGTACCCCGCACCCAATTAAAGTCCACCCTAACCAAACTCATCGCTTTACACCAACCCATCCCTACCGCCCCTCCTATGGTGCTGTGGGAGACTATGACTCTTAGTACCACAGCTGTTGAATGAGAGAGTAGGGGAGCAGGGAGCAGGGAGCAGGGGGAGCAGGGGGAGCAGGGGGAGCAGGGGAAGCAGGGGAAAATTTTTCTAAATCCCAATCCCCAGTTCCCAATCCCCCAATCCCCCAATCCCCAGGAGTTCTTTAATTTTGACTTTTGACTTTTGACTTTTGACTTTTGACTTTTGACTTGATTTGTCCCTCACTCCCTGACAAACACTAACGGAATCAAAGCTACTAGGCGCAACATACCCGAAAGAGCAAAAATTCCCAATAAACCGCCATGTTGAGCAAATTGGGCAATGCAACTACCGATAGTTGTACCTAAAGCACCACTAAAGCCAGCCACAGCAGACGCGATCGCAAAATAAAGTGACTGGTTTTTTATTGGGGCAATTTCTAGCTGCATATTGTTATTACATAAATCAATAGCTGCCCAAGTTCCACCAGTTAAAATATGTAACAGTGGCAAGCAAAACCACAAATCAAAATTATTAGTATCTATCCCTAGCCATAAAAATGGTGTCACCGCTACTAAAACACCAATAAAAATCAGAATTAAACGATTACCAATTTTGTCTGCTAACTTGCCCCAAAATATCATCAAGAGCATATTAGCTCCTGTCTGCAAACTAGCATAAAGCGTCACCCAACTGACATCTAAATGCAGCGTATCCAGCATATAAAGATTAAAAAAAGGTGCGCTGAGATTTACAGCCAGCATCCACAAGGCAGAATAAAACAGAAACATCAAAAAGTTAGAGTTTTTCCAGATACTGTCTGTAGTATTTACTGGTAGAGATGTAGTTTTGGGTAAAGATTTAGCCGTATTGCTATTTTCAGCTTGCTGGCGAGGATACTCAACGATCGCATTTTGGACTTTGGGATTAATATCTAGTTTGAAATACTGACAGCCCAAACTCAGCATACCAAAGACGATACTCACCAACAGCACTACACCATAACCTTGGAGAGTACCGCCGTACCAATGAGAAATCAACAAACCCGCTAAAGGTACACACAGCAAGTTAGTTAGACTAGCTGCACTATTGCGTATACCAAAATACCTACCGCGCAACTTTCGGGGAACAATCACGGCTAGCCAACTCAACCAAGATGCGCTTCCCAATCCCCCTAACAGGTGGCTAGCTAAGACAATCGATAGAGTCAGTATTTCTAATTGTAGGGAATACACCCATCCCCAACTAAAACCAACAACCCCAATCAATAAAATCAGCCACAACAGTCTACCAATTCCAACCGTCCACAGTGCATATTGAAATCGGCTGGTACTGCGTTCAGATAAGTAAGCACCCAACGGCTGAATCAGATTTACCAACATTGGGATTGAAGACATCATCCCAAACACCACCGGACTAGCATCTAACTCCACCAAGAAATTACTTAATAAAATTCCACCAGTTGCTAGGGAAAACACAGCTGCGAAAACTGCATCCGCAGTAGACGCTTTTAGACTGGTGCGAATCGCATTCTTAGTAAATCGGGTGCTAGATTTGGAGCTAGGAGTAGGAGTGAGCGGAGCTTGAAGTTGCGGAATCTGGGGAAGTTCCAGAATCAGAGACGAAGCTGTTTCAATCTGAACCGAATCCATAGACAGTATTTATGGGTAACGCACCCTAGCGTGAAATCAGCTTGAGGCATTCAGTATGCCCTCAGAAGCTTTGGTGATAATTCTCGATATTTTACCTTGCATTTCTCAATAAAACTTCGGAATAGGTAGATAAAAATTTAGAAAATTTAACAAAAAAATTAAAATGTGTAAGTTAGGTTGAGGAACGTAGGTGCAGCCTTTCCTGCGGAACTTTGCGCCTACGCAAAGCCTAAACCGAACCTCCAATACACACACTTATCCGCACCGTATTGACTAACTACTCAGCACTATTTTTGTGATGAAAAAAAGCTTTTGGCGGTTTTGGGGAATAGTAATAGCGATCGCCATTACTATTATTAGTTGTCATAGTCTACCCAAACCCAACCATGTCACCATCAAACTCAGTGGCTGGGGAGGTTCGCCTGTAGAGCAAAAATTATTAACACAAGTTCTGCAAGACTTTGAAGCCGAACATCCCCAAATCAAGGTCAAATATGAGGTAATTTCTGACCAATACATGGATGTGATGAAAACTCGCTTAGTTGGGGAAGCCGCGCCTGATGTTTTTTATCTAGATGCGCTGGAAGCTCCTTTTTTGATGAGTCAGAATGTCTTAGAACCTTTGAATAATTACATCACACCCAAATTTGACCTTGCAGACTTTGAACCAACTTTATTAAACAGCTTTAAATATCAAAACTATATTTACGGTCTTCCCAAAGACTATTCCACCTTGGCACTGTTTTATAACAAAAAAGCATTCGCGGCGGCTGGGTTGAACACTCCGCCAACCACTTGGGATGAACTCCGCACCTACTCCAAGCAATTAACGGGTAAACTCAACAGATACGGCTTTGGAGAAATGCCGGAATTAGCACGTCAGATGTATAAAATTAAAGCCTTTGGTGGACAAGTCATTGACGCAAACGGTGACGCTGTATTTGCTAGTCAGCAAGCTTTGCAGGGATTACAGCTAGTCATCGACCAATATCGCCAAGACCGTTCCTCAGCCCAAAAATCTGACGTGGGGACAAACTCAGGTAGTGAAATGTTTGGTCAGGGTAAGGTTGCAATGGTGATTGAAGGTAACTGGTCAATTCCTTACCTGCAAGAAACCTTTCCCGAATTAGAATTTGCTACCGCAGAAGTACCAACTATTAATAATAAAAAAGGCACAATGGTTTATACCGTTGCCTACGTGATGAGCAAGCAATCAAAACATAAAGCTGAAGCTTGGGAGTTAATTTCTTATCTCACAGGTAAAGCGGGAATGCAGAAATGGACAGGAAAAGGGTTAGCTTTACCAACACGCCAATCAGTCGCCGAGAAGTTGGGATATGACCAAGATGTGTTGCGATCGCCTTTAGTCGCTGGTGTTAATTACGCTACACCCTTGCAAGTTGGTAAACATCCAGCCACCATTGTCAACAATTTTGATAACCAGTTTATCAGTGCTTTATTAGGGCAGCAAACATTAAAACAGGCAATGTTGCGAGCGCAAAATGAAGCTAATCAGCAAATCCGAGCGATGGAGTGAACAGGTAATCAAAAAATATCTTTGCGCTTTTGTAAGTAAAATGTCATCATCAAATAAATGATTGTATGTAAGCACAAAACACCCCAATTTACACTTAAATTAGACCATGTGGCTTCATAGATAGATGTAGGTTCAAATGGTTGGGGAACTGTACTACCATTACCTAGGATGATTGGTGCAGGAACTAGGGCATTCAGATTAACTAAAGTACCATAAGCTCCCACTGACCAACGACTGAGCATTAACCAAGAAACTATACTAGCAGCACCTTCTATTTTGAATAAAACGCCAGAAAAAATAATTTGCGGTAGCAATAGCAGTGGTAAAGCACTATTAGCTTGACTAATATTTTTTACAAAGGATGAAACTAGTAAACCTAGACTAATACTAGTTAAAAGTGTCAGAAATGTAGTGATTACTAATCCTAATTGCCAAGGGATTAAGTCGGGCTGTGGTGATTTAAAACAAATCAAAATTATTGTTGCTATCAATAAAGTTTGAAGAAGTGCTAAACCCGAAAGAATTGCTACTTTAGAACTGAGATAAGCCAATAAACCTAAGTTAACTAACCGTTCCCGCAGATAAATTGCTGACTCTTTCACTATTTCTTGTAATGAACTAGAAAGTCCTACCCATAATGCTGCACAAGTAAAGATAAATAACACCCGCAAAGCTAAAGGTGCAAGGGTCGCATCGGATTGTTCTCCTAATACTAAGGGTTCTTGACCTCTGATGGCGAGAGTCATTAAACTAATTCCGATGGGTGCAGTTAAAAGTGCTAAACCAAGGTTAACGCGATCGCGCTTTTGAATCTGCAAGTAACGTTGCGCTAGAATCTGGAACTGTCCCCAAAAGGAAGTTCCAGAACCCTGTGAATTAACTAGATGTGTCTGTGGCGTTTGATTTCCAGGACTGAGGTGATTTTCAATATAAAACCGATAATCATCGGATTGGTGAAATCTGGTAGCCTGATCAACGACATTTTCGGGATTTTCTAGCTGATTATAAATATCCGCAAAATCATCTCTGACACCAAAAAACTGTAAACATTCATCAGGAGGGCCGAAATAACATAATCTTCCTCCTTGACCGAGAAAGACCACGCGCTCGCATAGTTTAATATTAGCTGTAGCGTGAGTCACTAAAACCACCGTCCGCCCTTGATCAGCTAATTTCCGCAGTAACTGCATCATCTTCTTATCCAACCCCGGATCAAGTCCTGAAGTCGGTTCATCTAAAAAAAACAACTTCGGATCAGCTAACAATTCCACGCCGATACTTACCCGTTTCCGTTGTCCCCCACTCAGTTGGGACACCTTCGCCTGACGACGGTGGGACATTTCTACATCTTGTAAGGTCTTTTCTACCACATTTACCACATCAATATCTGGTGGTAGTCGTAACTTAGCGGCGTAAGTCAGCACTTCTTCCACCGTCAATTCTTGGTGAATAATATCGTCCTGTGGGACATAACCAATATGGATGCGGTAGAGGTGGAAATTATTTCGCAGATTTTCACCATTGAGGTAAACTACACCTTGAGTTGTTTGCTCAATTCCCAACAGGGTACGCATCAAAGTGGACTTACCCGCACCGCTACCACCCACCAAAGCCACAAACTGTCCTGGTTCAATGGCTACAGATATATCATCCAAACGTCGCTTGTCTTTATCTTGAATGACCAAATCACAAGCATCTAAACGAATTTGATTACCTTGATCGATAAATTGTAATTCATCACCACGCAATACCAGGGCAAATGGCCCAATACGAATCAATGCACCTGGGGAGAGTACGGTACTGCTGTTAATTCGTTGTCCATTGACAAACACCCCATTGGTACTGTGATCACGCAGAATGTAGCGTCCTTGAGTATCAGTATCAATGGTGGCGTGACGACGGGAAACTGTAGGCGCGTCTAAAGGTAAACTAGAATCGCCATCGCGTCCCAGTAAAACAGACCTGTTTTTGAGAGAAATTCCTTGTGAAATCGGCGCAGGATTCACTACAGGATTGGCTGGATTATAGTATTTCAGCACAACCATATTTTGGGGATCTTGACCAATACTGATTTCTGTATCGTGTGTTAGATAATGCCCAGAATCGGAAGTGATGCGGATGCGATTAATATACAGTCCATTCGTACTAGGCTTTTGACCATCCCCATCATAAATTCGGTAATCTTTGCCATCTTTATATAACAAGGCTTGACATCGCCCCACAACTTGCCAATCTTCTGGGACAACTAGATCAGCCATTGATTGTTCACGCCCAATTATATGCTGTTGCTGGTTGAGTTCAAAGTGTAATATGTTTCCTTGTTTTTCCAAGCTTAAATATGGGTTCGTAATGACACCATTTTTATTTGTATTCATAGAATAAACGTTTTGTATAATTTTCTTGATTTTCAGTTAAATATATGTTTTTGCACCAAATTTTAACAAAGTATTTTTCTGATTTATAAAAGTATATATTCGGAGGCAGATGTATTCAATTATGCTAAAATAATTTTTAATTATTAAAATATAATAATTATGCAAACACCTACATTATTAAATCATCGCTATCGGGTGATTCGGGTATTGGGGGCTGGTGGATTTGGCGAAACATTTTTAGCAGAAGATACCCAAATGCCGTCAGGTCGGAGATGCGTTATTAAAAAGCTCAAGCCTGTAGAAAATAACCCGCAGATTTATCAGTTAGTGCAAGAACGGTTTCAACGAGAAGCTGCCATATTAGAAGAATTAGGCGATGGGTTCAATCAGATTCCTAAACTATACGCCTACTTTGTAGAAGATGATGACTTTTTTCTAGTCCAAGAATATATAGAAGGCGAAACACTACAGGAAAAGTTGCTGCAACAAGGACTTTTAAGTGAAAGTTCAGTCAGAGAAATTTTGAGTAATATTCTGCCGGTTCTGGATTACGTTCACAGTAAACGTATCGTCCATAGAGATATTAAGCCAGAAAATATTTTGATTCGCCATGCTGATGGTAAACCCGTGTTGATTGACTTTGGTGCAGTCAAAGAAACAATGGGAACAATAATGACTGTTTCTGGTGAATCCAGTCGGTCGATAGTGATTGGTACGCCTGGATTTATGCCCAGTGAACAATCAGCAGGTCGCCCCGTATTTGCTAGTGATTTGTATAGTTTGGGGCTAACAGCAATTTATTTGCTAACTGGTAAGATTCCGCAACAATTAGAAGCTGATCCGGGGACGGGTGAGCTGATCTGGCGACACCATGCTTTAAGCATTAGTCCCAGTTTTGCAGCATTTTTAGATAAAGCGATCGCCTCTCACTCACGCGATCGCTACTCCACCGCTAAAGAAATGCTTCAAGCCTTACAACATGGTGTAACACCAATCGCCCCAACCATACCAGTTTCGCCTCCTACATTAGTTTCTGCACCCCCAGCATATGTGCAGCAGCAGCAAACAGTAGTCTCCGCACCACCCGCAGGAGTTCCATCTCAACCACCTGTTTATTCTCAGCCACCAGCACCAGTTAGCAAAGGAATGGGTGATTGGCAAAAAGCAGTCATCATCGGCGGCGTAATTGGGGCCTGTGTCATTGGCGGTTTATGGATAACTAGGCCATCGGAAACGCAAACCAGTTCCACACCAGTAGAAACAAATGCTTCATCAACATCTGTCTCGACTCCTCAGCAACAGCAACAGCAACAGCAACAGCAACAGATACAATCTCCCAATCCACCTGTAGAAGAACCGATTAATCAAAGACCACCTGTCGAAGAACCGCAGTTTTCCTCTCCCAATTCATCAATTACCCAACAAGAAGCCGTAGCTTTAATTCAGAATTGGCAAGAGGCTAAGAGAGTTTTATTTGCACCACCTTATGATCGCCAACGTGGGGCTGAACTAACAACAGGTGAAGCATATAGAAAGAATATTGGATCAGGCAGTTCACAGGAATGGTTAGAAAATAATAACTCTTATTATAGATATGGCGTACAGAGGATCGATTCTGTTAGAAGATTTGTTGCTAATGACAACCAAGCAACCATCGAAGTTGTGATCACTGAAGATCGTAAATTGTATCGAAATGGAAAATTAATAACCGATAAAAATACTGCTTTTGAAACTGTACTAGTACGCTACTCTTTACAAAAAGAGAATGGGCAATTAAAAATAGCTGACTACGCTACCGTACCCTGAAATTAATACTCCTTCAATTACTAGATGCAAATAAATGAAAAATACAGCTAGAAAGATTTCACCAGCACTATTTGGCATGACTTTGATTTGCTTTTTTTTGCCGTTCACGAAACTTTCCTGTCAGCAACAAGAAGTTATGACTTTAACTGGTATTCAGTTAGCCACAGGTACAAGTATTAAGCAACCTAGCTTTGGAGGAGTGGGAAAAAGAGAACAAAAAATACCAGGAGAGCCTTTAGCAATGCTGGCGATCGCTTCCAGTATTATTGGCTTTGCAACTAGTTTTATGAAAGCCAATAATACCGCGATCGCACCAGCTGGTTCTGGAGCAATTGGCTTCATTTTATTGTTAATGCTCAAGTCCAAAATTGATGATTCTATCGTCAGAGAAGGACAAGGTTTGATATTAGTTAGTTACGGATTGGGATTTTGGTTAGCGTTTCTACTTTTTGTCGCTGCAACTGTAATAAATATTTATAGCCTTATACCAGACAAAACAGAAGAGAATCCTCAAGAATAAATAATATTATCTTGTAAGAAGGTTGAGCTTGTGCCTGAAAACCCTCACATCAAACAACGCAATCAAATAATTACTGAACTGCAAGCAGACTTAACTCATGCTTATCAAGTAATTAACCAACAGCAAGAATATATCAATCAACTAGAAGAACAATTATCACAAAAATCTCCAAAGACACATATTTCCTCTGCACCTTCAGATAAATCAGCTTATCCACAAGGAAAAATAAAAACTCGATATCAGGTAAAAAAAAGAGTGTTACCTTATCAAAAAAAATCTGGTAAATTGTCTCAATTGCAGTTTACCGCCATAGTAGCTGTTGTTGTCGTATTCATTACCTTTATAGGTTCTGCATTAATGCGCCGACCCAGTTCCAATCCATCTAAACAAACTACAGATAAAGCTGCAACTTCACCCAAATCAACAACATCATTTCCACCTGCGCCAAATTTAACACCTATTCCTCAAAATAAATCTAATCCTGTTATTTTGCCTCCAAAAGCATTAGTAAATTCAGAATTATCAGAATTAGTATATAACGTTCAAACTCCTCCCAACTTTCGCAAAAGTAAAACTCTGCAATCTACAGTTGATGCTGCTGTTAATCTAGCTGTTTCTCAAGGACTACCAAAAAAGCCATTATCAATTACATTAATTGATGTAAAAACTGGTGAATATGCACAATATCAACAAGAAAAGCCGAGGTTTCCCGCCAGTGTAATTAAAATGTTCTGGATGGTGTATTTATATGGTCAAATTCAAAATGGTAGGGCTGATGAGATAGCATTTACGCCATATATAGATGCAATGGTTAAAAAGTCTGATAATAATGCTGCTAGTACAGTTATAGATGCAGTTACTCAAACTGAATTCACAAAAGACTTAAAAGAAGAAAATTATCAAAATTGGCTAAAAAAACGCAATCAGTTAAACATTTTCTTTCAAAAAGCTGGCTATAACAAAATTAATATTAATCAGAAAACTTATCCTATAACTGATAAAAAAATCTATGAACCCCAAGGTGCTGATCTGAGAATGCGAGGCGACCCAAAAGACCCAATTAGAAATAAAATTACAACACAGCAAGCAGCTAGGATTTTGTATGAAATTTACAGTTCTCAGGCTATATCCCCACTTTACAGTGAAAAAATGGCTAACTGGCTATCAATAGATGCTGAGACAAGAATTGAGAAAAGAGAACAGCAAGATCCTAATGTGTTTAACCCAGTCAGGGGATATTTCAGTGAGTCTTTACCCACAGATGTTTACTTTGGTGGTAAAGCAGGCTGGACTTCTGCATCTCGTCAAGAAGCTGCATATATAGCCACAAGAGATGGAGCTACTTATATTCTAGTTGTCTTTGCTGAGGATCGTGCTTATGCCTACGACTGGAAAATTTTCCCCAAAATATCTGATTTAGTATTTAAACGTATGACAAATACTAATTAAAAAATTTAATCTTGCTCAAATTCAACTCATCACCAATGCTCATTGGTTCACAACCAGTGCGTAAGTCCTATAATAGTTACGCCTCTGGAGATATCGACCTCTGCTTGGGTGGAGAAATCCCTCCTAGTAAGCCCTGACTTTTCACGGGATCTGGTGGAAAAACCCTTTCCAAAGACGCGGAGCGGCTACTATACGAGAACGCTTTGGCGCAGCCTCTCGTAGAGAAGAGCGAACTCGCTAGAGTACCTCTCCCCTACAACTGTAGGGTAGAGACGTTGCATACCATGTCTCTACATACTCCCCCTTCTCTAGTAGGGAAGGGGGTTAGGGGTTTAGGTTTCACGTTAGCTTTTCCACATAACGTGAAAAGTCAGTTAGTAAGCTGAGTCGGGGAAAGAGGAAACCCAAGAAGCGATTCTTGGAATCCCCCGTTTTCTAAACGGGGGAGTATGTCAATAGAATGAAATAATCAAGCCTTGGAGAATCTCCAATCAACAAGCAGCCTATAGCCCCCTCAAACAGATAAAATTTATATTATGAATGCTACACAAGAACAACTAAAAGTAAAACTTGAGCAGGCTTTGGTCGCTGCTTTTGGGGATGAGTACGCTGGAGTAGATCCGATTTTAGTTGCTGCTAGCAATCCTAAATTTGGTGATTATCAAGCCAACGTTGCGTTGTCGCTGAGTAAGAAATTAGGACAGCAACCAAGAGCGATCGCCTCTGCTATTGTAGAAAAATTAGATGTCTGTGCAATCTGTGAAACTCCAGAAATTGCGGGGCCTGGTTTTATCAATCTCAAACTCAAAACCGCCTACCTAGAAGCCCAACTTCACGCTATTCATGCAGATACCAGACTAGGCGTTCCCACAGCTAAACACCCACAACGGGAAATCGTCGATTTTTCCAGTCCGAATATAGCTAAAGAAATGCACGTCGGACACTTGCGTTCTACCATCATCGGTGATTCCATCGCTCGTATTCTCGAATTTCGCGGACATGATGTATTGCGGTTAAATCATGTCGGTGATTGGGGTACGCAATTTGGAATGTTAATTACTTACCTGCGGGAAGTCTACCCAGAAGCCTTAACCACTGCAAATGCGCTAAATATAGGTGATTTAGTCAGTTTTTACCGCAAAGCTAAACAAAGGTTTGATGCAGATGAAGTCTTCCAAGAAACAGCACGCCAGGAAGTTGTCAGATTACAAGCAGGTGCAGAAGATACTCTCCATGCTTGGAAATTATTATGTGAACAATCACGCCAAGAGTTTCAAATAATTTATGACTTGCTAAATGTCAAAGTAACTGAACGCGGCGAATCTTTTTACAACCCCTTACTACCAACAATTGTAGAAGAATTAGAGAAATCTGGTTTATTAGTAGAAAATCAAGGTGCAAAATGTGTTTTCTTGGATGGCTTTACTAATAGAGAAGGTGAACCTTTACCCTTGATTGTGCAGAAATCTGATGGTGGTTATAACTACGCCACAACAGATTTAGCTGCACTATGTTACCGGATTCAACAAGATGAAGCCAAACGGATAATTTATGTCACCGATGCTGGACAAGCCAACCACTTTGCCCAATTCTTTCAAGTAGCGCGTAAAGCTGGATGGATTCCTGATGATGTCGAACTGGTTCATGTACCTTTCGGTTTGGTATTAGGTGAAGATGGGAAGAAATTTAAAACCCGTTCTGGCGATACTGTCAGGTTGCGGGATTTGTTAGATGAAGCAATTTCTCGCTCTCATAGAGACTTGGAAGCTAGATTAAAAGAAGAACAACGGGAAGAAACGGACGAATTTATTAACAACGTTGCTGAGATAGTTGGTATCAGTGCGGTGAAATACGCTGACTTGAGCCAAAACCGTACTAGTAACTACATTTTCAGCTACGATAAAATGCTGGATCTCAAAGGTAATACTGCACCCTATATGTTGTATGCTTATGCCCGGATTCAAGGGATTAGCCGCAAGGGTGAGATTAACTTTGCCGAGTTGGGAGATAATGCCAAAGTCATATTGCAGCATGAAACAGAATTTGCACTGGCTAAATTCTTATTGCAACTAGGTGAAGTGGTTAGCACTGTAGAGCAAGATTTGCAACCTAATCGGTTATGTGAATATCTCTACGAACTGAGTAAAAAGTTTAATGTGTTTTATGACCGCAATCAAGGAGTCCAGGTATTGAGCGCAGAAGAACCACTGCGGACATCCCGTTTGGTTCTATGTGATTTGACAGCTAGAACCTTGAAATTAGGCTTATCTTTGTTGGGGATTCAAGTATTAGAGAGAATGTAATTTTGTAACCTGGCGACTGGAAGACTGGAAGTCACAGCTACACAAACAAAACCCACCTAGGTGGGTTCAAAACCCTTGATTTTTCATTAGTCCGCGCACCATTCGGACTTAGTTTGTGTAGCGAATATTCGCCCAATACTTTTTAAACATCCTCTTATACCAATATAAATATGCTCAAACTATTCCAGTGGTGTAAAAAAATACTATTTAAATTATTGGCAAGTGTGATATTTTATACTACTATTCCCTTGCCTTACATCAAGGATTTAGAGTTTCACGAAGTAGCATATTTTGCGCCTTTTGTGGGATTAGTGATTGGCGGAATTTTAGGATTACTTGATGTAGGAGTGAATTATTTGGGTATGCCATTGCTGACTCGTAGTGCTTTAATAGTAGCCGTTTGGATGGGTATAACTGGCGGACTACATTTAGATGGGGCGATGGATACGGCTGATGGTTTGGCTGTGGGTAATCCAGAACGACGATTAGAAGTAATGGCGGATAGTGCTACAGGTGCATTTGGTGCAATGGTAGCGATCGCCTTAATATTATTAAAAACTACTGCCTTGGTAGATATCACAGACAACCGTTGGCTGATGTTGATGGCTGCTTGTGGCTGGGGACGCTGGGGACAACAGCTAGCAATTCTCCGCTATCCCTACTTAAAACCTACTGGTAAAGGTGCATTACACAAACAAGCTATCCGTTCCTATCAAGATTTACTACCGGGACTGTTGTTAATGTTAGCTGTTAGTGGCTTAGTTTGGCTGCTAGATGGACACAGATTAGTTATACCAGTAGTCATGGCGATCGCTGGGAGTGCGATCGCCACTTTTACAGCTGCTTGGTTCAACCACAAATTAGGCGGACATACAGGCGATACCTACGGCGCAGTCGTAGAGTGGACTGAAGCTTTATTTCTTTGTGTCCTAACTACGATTTAATTCGTAATTCGTAATTCGTAATTCGTAATTAGGTAGAGACGTGTTATGCGTAAAGAAAACGCAATTTTGTGTTTCTACTTAATTACTCAGCACTCAGCACTCAGCACTCAGCACTCAGCACTCATTACTCTACTTCATAGGTTGTAATTTCGTCACTTTTAATTTAAAAGCCCCAACTCCAGTTTCCCCAAAAGAGCGGACACGAATAATAAAAGTCCCTGTTTCGTTAATGCGGGTAAACAGTAGAGAATTACTAGTACCATCAGGCCCATCATCATTTTCTGCTAACGTCGAACCATCAGGTGCTAGTAGTGTAATGATACTATCAAAACTTTCAGAAGTTAAATCAACTGCTAAGTTATCACCCTTATTCAACTTCACTGCATAATCACGAGCAAATCCACCCTGGCCGGTGGGAATATCTTTTTCTGAGAGCGTATCACTAATTTCTTTAAAATCAGTCAACATAATTGGACTGTACAACTTATTGTTTTGAGCCAAAGTTGCTGTTGTAGTGATACCAAGTACAAATAATGTTGCGGGAAATATGATGATTCTACTGAAATTTTTAATAATATCTCGACTGAGCATAGTAGGCGATGTTCCCAAAATAACAGGGTAATTTGGTTAATTATAGATTTCTCAGAGATAGCTTGCCCATTAATTTTTGATATATTTGTCTTTGACAGCAGTAGCAACTGCGGCTAACCCTAAGACTTTGATTCCAGATTGACACAGTGTTTGCACAGCAGACTTCGCAGTCGCGCCAGTCGTGTAAATGTCATCCACTAACAATACTGACGTTTTGGGGTGGAACTTGAGAAAATCTGACCCAATAGCAAAAGCTTCAGCCAAGTTTTTTTCTCTATCATCTCCCGATAAACCAAACTGCGCTTCAGTCTCGCGCACTCTTATCAAACCATTTAGGTTCAATTTTAATCCAGTTGTTTGACAAAAGCTTTGGGCAATTAAGGCCGCTTGATTGTAACCCCGTTGTTTTTGCTTACTGGCGTGCATGGGAATTGGTACGACTACAATTTGTTGCTCTTGATGAAGAGAATGTAATAACCAAGTTTCCCCTAGCCATTGTCCCAAAGGACGAGCAATTTGGGGTTGATGATCATATTTCATCACAGCGATCGCACGTTTGATCACCCCACCATACATCCCCCAACTAAATACAGGTATTGGCTGTTTCCACAAAGCTTGCGGCTGTTGATGATGACATTTTTGTAACTGTCTGGTGCAGTTTTCACAAAACACACCAGATGTAGAACGTTGACACAAAGGACAGTTAGATTGCAGAAATAAATCAAGAAAACCTTTGAGCATTATTAGACCTCTTGCAAAAGTCCGAAAATAAGATGTGCCATTCTGAATGAAATGTAGAATCTTTGAGGTGTTTCGCTTCGCTCAACATGACAGCTTCAGCATTTATGCAAGAGGTCTATTTTACAGCCTCCTACTAGCACAGCAACGCACTAGCATCTCCTTCACTATCACCTGTCGCCTGTCACCTGTCGCCTATCGAGATATTTCACATAAACGCGATCGCAGCGTGAAGTTTCTACACCTGTCGCTGGCTGATAGCCATTGTGTTCATACAACTTGACTGCTTCTACCAACACACTGGCGGTTTCAATCCAAATTTGCTCAAAACCACGGTTGGCGATCGCTGCTTCTAACTGTTGTAACAAATATTTCCCTAATCCTAAACCCCTAACACTGGGTAAAAGATACATTTTCCTGATTTCAACGGACTTTTCCGCCCGATGGGTGGGATAGTATGCCCCCGTACCGACTATTTGGCTTTGGTGTTCAATTACCCAAAACTCGCCGCCTGTGGCTAAGTAACATTCTTCCACTTCCAGGACATCGCGGTCAGCAGCTTTAGGTTCCCAACCCAAACCGTATTCTGATAATACGTAACTGATGACGGCGGCAGCTTTAGTGCGATCGCTTTTTTGCCAGTTACGAATTAAGAAGTCTTTGTAGTGGCTGTTCATTACCATTTGTGGGTCAAGTTTGTACGGAAAAGTCTTCTGGATTTATTCCCGAATTTACCCAGCGTATAGCTTCTCTAGCTGATTCTAACTCAGGTAACACTCGCAAAGCATGAATTTATGTCCCTATATGCGAGTCAGGGAGTCGAGTTGTGGATCTGGGATTTCCTGACAAATGCGATGGTCTCCGACGATCGGGCATCACCTACTGTGGGGCATAGCTCATCGTTTCAATTTCTTATGCTAGGATATTTTTGAGAGTTACACGTTACGTAACCCATAACATATACTGCTGTTTTATTGCTATCCAAGTATGTCTCCGTCAGACGAATACACTAAATACAAGGATAAAAGAACGGAGAAATTTGCTTCAGGAGAAAGAGTTAAAGAGTTTCAATCTTTTGAAAGACAGGCTCAAAAAAGACTTGACATTTTAGAAGCAGCCCCTCACAAAGAAGCTCTGATGCAATTACCAAGTAATCGTTTCGAGTCATTAGGAGGCGATAGAAAAGGTCAGTACATTATCCGAATTAATGAGCAATGGAGAATTTGTTTTAACTGGCCTGATGATTTTCCTAAGCCCTTCAACATAGAAATAACAGATTATCACTGAAGGAGATTTAAATGGCACGTTCACCTATCCACCCTGGAGAAATTCTTGCTGATGAAATTATTGAACTCAGCATGACTGCGAGTGATTTAGCTCGTGTTCTCCATGTTCCTAAAAACAGAATTACCGAAATTATCAATGGTAGAAGAGGGATAACAGCTGATACAGCTTTGCGATTAGGACAATATTTTGGTACTGGTGGAGAATTTTGGCTAAATCTTCAGAAAAACTATGAATTGAAATTAGCTGAACAAACAGTAGGGAAGACAATTCGGGAAACAATTAAACAAGTAGCAAAAATCTAATTTAAATTTACACCCTCAATTCCCCATCCAGCAAAACCCTAATTCAAGCTGCTCATATTGCTGAATATTTCAATCAAATTACCATCAGGATCGCGAAAATGGGCTGTTCTTAATCCCCATTCAGGACGATCCATTGGTTGCGTCACAATGATGGCATTCTTTTCTTTGAGATGATAATATAACTCATCTACATTATCCACTGCAAATACCAAAGCCATTTTATTTTGACACTCCATTGCTGAAGGTTGATAAGCACTAGGAATTGCTTCCGCCATTAACTCTTTTCTAAACAAAGCCAGCTTGACACCGTCCCCGGTATGCAACTCAGCGTAACCGCTATTTTCATCACCCCAATCAATAACAAATCCCAGCGCATCGCGGTAGAACAAAAAACAGTCTCTGTAGTTGGATACAAGTAACCTGATATGTGTTAACTGTAGGAACATAAATAACGTGTGATTCTATTAACTATGAATTCTAGGTTCTGGATGTAAATTTGCAAGTAACTCGCTTTCAACTATTGATAATTCATCTAGTCGTTCGGTGACAATTTCTCGGTCAAAATAAGTATCAGCTAAAACCCAATAAATACCGAAGTGTCGCGCTTCTGATGCCATTAAACTTTTATAAAACTTAGCTAATTCTAAATCAGGACAGTGTGTAGCTAATAATCCTAAGCGTTCGTGACTACGCGCTTCAATTAAGCCAGTCACGAGTAAGGAATCTAAAAACCGTTCTGGTTCTTGAGGACGCACAGCCGCTTTCAACCCCACACCATAGGGAGGTGGAGGTAAAGGTGCTAGAGGTATATTTCGCTTTTCTAGCCACTGATTCACCAAGTCAAAATGTTCGAGTTCTTCACGGGCGATCGCAGTTAATTCTCTCACCATTTTAGTGTTAGAAGGATAGCGAAACATAAAGTTTAACGCTACCCCTGCCGCTTTGCGTTCACAGTGGGAATGATCAAGCAAAATGATGTCTAAATTAGAAACCGCTTGTTCTACCCAAGCATCACTCGTTGGTTGCTTGAGTGCATTGATAGTTGACAACACGGAAGTAAGCACAGGGTAATAAAATTAAATAAATTGGCATTGCGCTGAATATCCCAGCAAACTAATCTTAATGTGACTGGCGATATTTTTATTTGTTTCTTTATATAAACTGCAAAAGCTTCTTTAATCAGAGGCGTTGGCGTTCCGCATCGTAGCATAACATCACAACTCAGTGATTTTAACGACTTGGAGGGATCTATTTCTTTATAATTATACCAATAAGTAAATCACCAGAATGCAGGAAATCACTTACCTAATAGCACAATTGTTGCTGTTAACTCAGATCCAATCAAACTAATTTAGGGGAAATTCCTCAACATCCTGGTGCTTTTTTAGCGGTATTTCCGCTATTAGGGTAAAAGTAAAGGGTTTTGAAAGCATATAACAGCTATTAGATTTTTTTTGTATCAACACGCACAGTTTCTGCGATTTTGAATCATTCACTATTAAGAACATTATTAAGCTATAAAATCTTGATATTAACAGAGTTATATATTTTTTATTTTCTCTGTCATGGGTAAAAATCATAAGATTTTAGACACCCTTTTTCTTTAAGCAATTGAGTTTCTTAGCAGTGATTCATGCTTGAGAATGGAATTAATTAAGATACTTGTATCTTTTAATCCACTAGCAAAAATCTGTGATAAACATATGAAAGAGGGAATAATATTGGTATATACGTACTTGTGTAACTCCTCTGTACATCGGTCAAAACATACAAATCAGTAAACTAAATGGAATATCAGGTTTACTTTAACTCGATATATCATTAAAATAATTTCAGCAAGAAATTCGCAGAACTTTACATGGACTGGATTACTCTACTGCGATCGCTACAGTCTGATTTTATTAAAAGGTTATCATCTGGTTGTTTACTTCATTGTGAAAATGAAGGTCAATATAGTGAATTGACAATTATTGCCGGTGAAAGATTAAAAGCCTTACGTAATTTCTGCTGGCAAATGGCGGAAAAATATAAACGAGTTTCGCCAGTCCGGGATGTTTTTATTAGCTACCTCAAAGGAAAATTGGGTGAGGAAGTTGTTAAAGAACGTTTAGCTGATTTTATTACAGAAGTAGATTATGAAAAGCGATTTGGTGGTGATGGGAAGATAGATTTTACTCTCACTGCTGATCCATCTCTTGGTATTGAGGTAAAATCTCGTCACGGGAGTATTGATAGAGTGAGATGGTCAGTTAGTTCTGAAGAAGTTGAAAAAAATGCAGTGGTAGTCTGCATTTTGATTCAAGAAGTGGTGCATGAAGCACAATCAGAATATCACTTGTTATTAGCTGGATTTCTCCCCACGCGGATGATTAAATTGAAAACTGGTAGCATATCTTTCGGGATAGATCAATTATTGTATGCTGGTGGCTTATATTGTTATTTAGAACAGTTACAAGCTGCTAGCAATAATCATATTGTAAACAAAAAAACTCTATTGTACAAACATGATAATAAACCAGAATCCATCTCTCAGCTAAAGATAAAACAAGCAGATATTAACAATTCCATTGTATCCAGAGAAACAGATTTAAACCTAGACTATAAACAATTGGGTGATGAATGTTTTAGTAAAGGGGAGTATTCAGCATCTATTAGTCACTATACCCAAGCTTTAAAGCTGAATTTGCAAAATACAGAATTATATTACAAACGGGGTTTAGCTTATGATCAATTAGGAGATTATAAAAGAGCGATCGCAGATTATTCTCAAGTCATAAATATCAATATAGATGATGCTAAAGCTTACCATAAACGCGGTTTGGCTTTATCTCAATTGGGAGCATATGAAGCAGCAATTGATGATTATACCCAGTCAATTAGAATTAATCCTCATGGTGCTATCGCTTATAAAAACCGTGCAGAAGCACGCTCTTGTTTAGGAGATAATCAAGGAGCAATTGAAGATTATAATCAGGCAATTAAAATTAATCCTCAGTATGGGGATATAAATAAAAATCGTGATATTGCTCGTTATATTGTCGGCAATCAGCCGGGATTTAACCAAGCAATACAGCTTAACCCTAATGATGCCAATGCTTACAAGAATCGTGGTAATGCTCGTGCAGATATTGGAGATTATCAAGGCGCGATCGCAGATTATACTCAAGCAATACAGATTAATCCCCATCTTGCCGATGTCTATTATAACCGGGGTAACGTGCGTTGTGATGTAGGCGATGAAGAAGGTGCGATCGCAGATTACACCCAGGCAATACAAATTAATGCTAATTATGCCGATGCGTATTATAACCGAGGTAATATTTATGCTGGCATGAAAAATCTACAAGCGGCAATTACAGATTTTCAAAAAGCAGCAAATATCTATCGTCAAGAAGGGAATTTAGCAGCACTCAAAGATACAAAAGACAGAATTTTAGAGTTGGAAATAATAGAATCAATCGATATTCTAAATTTTTAGTTTAAGAATACCACCCCACAAAAGCTAGGCTGTTTCTCCCCGCTTATCTAGCGTATTGTTTCACTCATCCGTAATTTCAGCCAAAAAATGGGAAATACAAGTTAAGTATTCCATTGAAAATAGGCCTTGCAAAATGATTTTGAACTTAAAAAATCTTGGTAATGTATGTGCAGTAATTTTATTACTTAGTGCTAGCAGCTTTCATCAGTCAGCTATAGCTAATACTAACAATCAAAAGCAAATATTAGCACAACAGCAATTTAAACCAGCTAATTCTCAGTCGCACCCAGTTTTTAAGTCTATTTTGCCTAAATTAAAGCAAAAGAGCCAAATTCAAATCTTATTACCAAAATATATTCCTGAAACTGACGGCACAAACCCAATTTACGCCATTCTAGAAACTGCTACACCCAAAAAATATGAAATTCTCCTGGGTTTTACTCCTGACTGCACAGGTGGAACAGCTTGCCGTTTGGGTGTAATTTCTGCTGAAGCCGTCACCCGCAAAACACCCCGCCTCACTGGTAAACGTGTCATTTTAGCCAAGGGTATTACTGGCTATTTTGTAGATTTTCGTTGTGGTGCAAATTGCTCAGATGCTACCCTAACTTGGCGACAAAAGGGTGTGCAATATGTTCTTGGGTTGAAAGCTGGTAAACGTGAGTCTTTAATCAAAATGGCTAACTCTGCCATTAGTCTATAGATTCATAAAAATCTTTCTTCCCCTGTCACCTGTCACCTGTCACCTGTCACCTATTCCTAGCGTGTTACGATCTCCTACAAAATGTTGGGTAGGGTGCGTCAGTATGAATAATTTCTGAGTATAGTTAGGTTCTATCTCACTGACGCACCCTACAGTTTGGATATTTTTTTATCTGGAAGTCCCTTATCATTAGCTACAAGGGATAAATCTAAGTATCTGGGAATGTGAGGAATGTCAAATCAGGTTAAACGTAAATCCCGTACCCGCCAACTCAAACGCCGTCCGTTAGGATTAATCTTCACCATTTTGGCTTGGAGTTTGGTGATGGGTTGGCTGTTAGCCTTAGCCACTAGCGTCCAAAGTGCCACCCCTGTATCAAAAATTGGCACAGTTGATGTAGTTCCCGCAAGATACCAACTAGGACAGGAATTATATCTGGAAAATTGCGCTAGTTGTCACATTGCTTTGCCACCTGCGGTTTTACCCACCCAAACCTGGAAAAACCTCCTAGAAGACTCACAGCATTATGGTGCAACCCTTAACCCTCTATTAGATCCAAGTCGTACTCTAGTTTGGAGATATCTTTCTACCTTCTCACGCTCTCAGCTAAAAGACGAAGCAACACCCTATCGCGTGAACAATTCTCGCTATTTTAAAGCTTTACATCCCCAAGTTGATTTACCACGCCCTGTGCAAATCAGTAGTTGTGTCAGTTGTCATCCCAGTGCGAAGGAGTACAATTTTCGTCGCCTGAGTTCAGAGTAGGTACAGGTGACAGGGCAGAATGAGTATCGCCTACTCACCACTCATCACTCACCACTCATTACTCATCACTCACCACTCATCACTCACCACTCACCACTCCCTAATCAGTCGGAGTTATCTGCCTCATCTGAGGGTGAAATGATACTATTAAAAGAGTTTCCAATTTAAACTGGGAAATCAAACGGATCATCTAAATACATAGATTGAATCTAATTTTTGCTGTTTTTGAGTTAATTTTCATCTCATACCCATCTATTACTTAAAATGGCTGGGTTGGGTTAAATTCTTATAATCAATAGCCAAAACCTTTTAATTCCCATCCCCTCAATTTATTTCCATAATCTGCCATGCTAAAACTCTTGTTGGGCGACCCCAACGCTCGTAAGCTGAAAAAATACCAACCCTACATTACAGAAATTAATCTCTTGGAGGAAGACATTCAAGCTCTTTCCGATGAGGATTTGAAAGGCAAAACAGCAGAGTTTAAACAGAGGCTTGCCAAAGACGAAACCCTGGATGATATTCTGCCAGAAGCCTTTGCTGTGGTCAGAGAGGCAGGAAAGCGAGTCTTAGGTTTGCGGCATTTTGATGTCCAGATGTTAGGCGGTGTGATTCTACACACTGGGCAAATTGCGGAAATGAAAACTGGTGAAGGTAAAACCCTAGTGGCTACCTTACCGAGTTATTTAAATGCGATCACTGGTAAAGGTGTACACGTAATCACGGTTAACGATTACCTGGCTCGTCGGGACGCAGAATGGATGGGGCAGGTGCATCGCTTTCTGGGTTTGAGTGTAGGGTTAATTCAGGCGAGCATGACTCCCAGTGAACGCAAGAAAAATTATGATTGCGATATCACTTATGTTACTAACAGTGAAGTAGGCTTTGACTACCTGCGGGATAATATGGCTACATCAATGGCTGATGTGGTACAGCGTAATTTTAATTATTGTGTAATTGACGAAGTAGACTCAATCTTAGTTGATGAGGCGCGGACACCATTAATTATTTCTGGTCAGGTAGAAAGACCGACAGAAAAATACATCCAAGCTGCGGAAATTGCCGTCACTCTGCAAAAAGATGAGCATTACGATGTTGACGAAAAAGCTCGTAATGTGCTGTTAACTGATGAAGGTTTTGCAGAAGCAGAAGATTTGTTAGGGGTTACAGATTTATTTGACCCGGAAGATCCTTGGGCGCATTTTGTATTTAATGCAATTAAAGCTAAAGAACTGTTCCTGAAGGATGTGAACTACATCGTCCGTAATGGCGAAGTGGTAATTGTCGATGAATTTACAGGGCGTGTGCTACCTGGAAGGCGTTGGAGTGATGGCTTGCACCAAGCCATTGAAGCCAAAGAACACGTAGACATTCAGCCGGAAACTCAAACTCTAGCCACAATTACTTATCAAAACCTGTTCTTGTTGTATCCCAAATTGGGTGGGATGACAGGAACGGCGAAGACAGAAGAAGCCGAGTTTGAAAAAATTTACAAATTAGAAGTCGCGGTCATTCCTACCAACAGAATCAGAAAACGGGAAGATTGGTCTGATTTGGTATTTAAAAAAGAGACCGGTAAATGGCGAGCGATCGCTAGCGAATGTGCCGAAATGCACGAACTAGGTAGACCTGTTCTCGTGGGAACTACTAGTGTAGAAAAATCAGAATATCTCAGCCAATTACTCAAAGCCCAAGGCATTCCCCACGAATTGCTGAATGCGCGACCAGAAAACGTCGAACGGGAAGCAGAGATTGTCGCCCAGGCAGGACGCAGGGGTGCTGTAACTATCGCTACGAATATGGCGGGACGGGGTACGGATATTATTCTCGGTGGTAACTCCGAGTATATGGCGCGGCTGAAACTGCGAGAATACTTCATGCCACGCATCGTCAGACCAGATGATGAAGACGTGTTTGGCGTACAAAGGGCTACGGGACTACCAGGTGGACACGGTGGCGGTCAAGGCTTCACTCCTGGCAAAAAAGTCAAAACTTGGAAAGCTTCCCCGGAGATTTTCCCCACCCAACTTTCTAAAGAAGCAGAACAGCTATTAAAAGAAGCCGTAGATGTGGCGGTGCGGGAATATGGCGATCGCTCTTTACCAGAACTAGAAGCAGAAGATAAAGTAGCTGTAGCCGCCGAAAAAGCCCCCACCGATGACCCTGTAATTCAGAAATTGCGGGATGCTTACAAACGGGTGAAGCAGGAATACGAAGATTTTACCGAACGGGAACATAACGAAGTTGTAGAACGGGGTGGTCTGCACGTAATTGGTACAGAACGCCACGAATCACGACGGATTGATAACCAGTTACGGGGACGCGCCGGACGACAAGGCGACCCCGGTTCGACAAGATTCTTCCTCAGTTTAGAAGATAACTTATTGCGGATTTTTGGTGGCGATCGCGTTGCCGGTTTAATGGAAGCCTTCAACGTTGAAGATGATATGCCCATTGAATCTGGTATGCTTACCCGCAGTTTAGAAGGCGCACAAAAGAAAGTCGAAACCTACTACTACGACATCCGTAAACAGGTGTTTGAGTATGACGAGGTAATGAACAACCAACGCCGCGCCATCTACGCCGAACGCCGCCGCGTGTTGGAAGGTCAAGACTTGAAGGAACAGGTGATTAAGTACGCCGAAAAAACGATGGATGACATCGTGGACTATTACATCAACCCTGATTTGCCCTCAGAAGAGTGGGAATTGGAAAAGTTGGTGGAGAAAGTCAAGGAGTTTGTCTATTTGCTGGCTGATATGCAGGCGAGTCAATTAGAAGACATGGGAGTAAGCGAGATTAAAGCTTTCCTCCATGAACAGGTGAGAATCGCCTACGACCTCAAGGAAGCGCAAATTGACCAAATTCAGCCAGGATTGATGCGCCAAGCTGAACGGTTCTTTATCTTGCAGCGTATTGATACCCTGTGGCGGGAACACTTACAGCAAATGGATGCTTTACGTGAGTCAGTAGGATTGCGCGGTTATGGACAGAAAGACCCGCTTATTGAGTATAAGAGTGAGGGTTATGAGTTGTTCTTGGATATGATGGTCAACATCCGCCGCGATGTGGTTTACTCGCTGTTCATGTTCCAGCCTCAGCCTCAGCCGATGGCGCAAGCTTCTTCTGAGATGGTGTAAGGGTAACGGAATAATTTCACGCAGAGACGCAGAGGAGGACACTTGCGTGGACGGGTCTCCCGACTTGAGCAAAGTGTCCGTCGCGCAGAGAGTTTTTTGAGTGCCTCTGCGTTTTTGTTTTAGAGAACTCATTTAAGTTAGGATCTGGGAAAAGGAGGTCTATGATGATTTACCTTTCTGCTACGGAAGCAAAGCAAAATTTTGCAGAATTTTTAGATCAAGCTCAGAAAGAGCCAGTAACAATTCAGGGTCATGATGAAGATTTAGTCGTCGTGCTTTCTGTGGCGGAATATCACAAACTTAAGGGATTGTTAAAAGAAGAGTTTCAGCAATTTTGTGATCAAGTTGGTAAGACGGCTGAACTGAGAGGAATGACGGAAGCAAAGCTCAACGAAATTCTTCACAGTGATGAATGAGCTAAGAATCGTTATTGATACTAATTGTTTTGTTAGTCGGCTATTAACTCCAAACTCTATAACTGCTCAAGCTATCCGTAAGGCTTTTGATGACCATTGCATTCTTATTTCTTCGGAAACACTAGCAGAACTAACAAAGGTTCTTGCTCGGAAAAAGTTTGATCCTTATGTGAGTGCTGAAGATAGACAAAGGTTTATTGCTTACTTAATAAGTCTTGCTGATATGGTTGAGATTATAACATCAGTAAAAGTTTGTCGAGATCCAAAAGATGATAAATTTCTATCACTAGCAATTGCTGGAAATGCTAATTTGATTATTACAGGCGATGCAGATTTGTTGGTACTTAATCCTTATCAAAATATCTCTATAATCTCACCAAAAGCTTTTATTGCAGAACTAGATACAGAAAATTGAGTCTTAGATAATGTGCCATAAATAAGAGATTCTCAGGAGTTGGCTGATATGAGTAAGCTGGTAATGCCAAATCTTCAGGGTAAGCAAATGGGACAAGTTATAGTTACCTTTACTGTGACGAATCGAGTTGATCAAGTTTTAGCCCAGCGCGGCTTTATTTCTCATGAGGAGATTCGGTCTGTAACACTCGATGATGTTTTAGTTGATACGGGTGCAACTTTACTTTGCCTACCCAGTAGCATTATTAATCAATTAGGTTTAACTCCAGGTGGCGAAGCTAAGGTAGAGACTGCGGCTGGAGTGCAGCAAGGGCGAATTTTTCGAGATGTGGAACTTAGTATTGAAGAACGTCACGGAACTTTTGATTGTTTGGAACTCAATACTTCTCGGTTAAGGATTAAGCAGTATTAAGAATAAAAAAAGTGAGTGGT
>NZ_CAWUDL010000046.1:0-52167 GCF_963920945.1 Anabaena sp. CCY 9402-a | reverse complement strand
AATCCCAATCCCCAATCCCAATCCCCAATCCCAATCCCCAATCCCAATCCCCAATTCCAATCCCCAATCCCAATCCCCAATCCCCAAAATGTTCCTCACCTATACTGTTCCGCGCCAAAGAGAAATTATTGAAGTTGTTCTCCGCAATGGCTGGGATTATATGCGGCGGCTGTTGACAGGCGGCAAAGCTGATGAACCCCAGCTACCCACCCCGGCTGTATTGAAAAATATTTTGGTGGATTTGGGGCCTGTTTATGTCAAACTCGGTCAGCTACTTTCTACCCGGCCAGATTTACTGAGTGCAGCTTATATTGAAGAACTTTCCACTCTCCAAGATGAAGTACCGCCTGTACCTTGGGCAGAAATTGAAATAGTCATCCGCAAACAACTAAAACAACCCCTGGAAGAAACTTTCAAGCACATTAATAACGTCGCAGTAGCGGCGGGATCAATTGCTCAGACCCATCGCGCTACATTAATGGATGGTCGAGAAGTTGCTTTGAAGGTACAGCGTCCGGGGATTGATGTCACAGTTGTGCAAGATATCGCCTTAATTCAAGGGATTGCTGATTTGGTGGCGCGGACTGATTTTGGGCAAAACTACGAAATCAAATCTATCGCTGAAGAATTTACCAAAGCTTTAGAAGCTGAATTAGATTTTACACGAGAAGCTGGTTTTACAGACCAACTGCGACGTAATTTATCGCACAGTCGTTGGTTTGATCCCCAACAAATTGTCGTTGCGGAAATTTACTGGCAATTAACTACAGAAAAATTAATGGTGATGGAGTGGCTAGACGGAGTGCCAATACTGTCAGCTAATTTAACCAACAGCAATGGTAAAGACCCGATCGCCGAACGCAAAGCTGTCACCACACTACTATTTCGCGCTTTCTTTCAACAGTTATATGTTGATGGCTTTTTTCATGCTGATCCCCATCCTGGTAATATCTTTTATCTGAGCGATGGCCGTGTTGCCTTATTAGATTGTGGGATGGTGGGCAGACTTGATCCCCGGACGCAGCAGATATTGACAGAAATGCTGTTGGCAATTGTGGATTTGGATGCGGGGAGGTGCGCTCAATTGACTCTGCAATTGTCAGATTCTGCACAACCAGTCATTGTGGCGCGGTTAGAAAGTGATTATGACCGGATGCTGCGTAAGTATCATAACGTCAGTTTGACGGAGATGAATTTTAGTCAAATCTTTTATGAAATTTTGCAAGTTGCCCGCAATAATAAAATTCGCTTACCCGGTAACATGGGCTTGTACGCCAAAACCTTGGCGAATTTAGAAGGAGTAGCGCGTACCTTTAATCCAGAGGTAAATTTATTTGAAGAAATACAGCCTTTAATTACAGACTTATTTCGGCGGCAATTACTGGGTGATAATCCAGTGCGATCGCTCCTGAGAACAGCCTTAGATATTAAAAGTCTCTCTTTACAATCTCCCCGGCAAATCGAACTGTTATTAGACCGGGTAACATCGGAAACTCTACGCTGGAATTTCTCACTACACGGTTTAGACGGCGTGCGGCGGACAATGGACGATGCTGCTAACCGTCTTTCTTTTAGTATTCTAGTAGGTTCACTGATTATGGGTGCAGCAATTATTTCCAGCAAAGCCCAAACGACACAGCTATCTTTTGTCAGCAGCGTTTTATTTGCAGCTGCCAGCTTATTAGGATTATGGCTGATTATTAGTATATTGCGATCGGGTCGTTTAAAGTGACAGGTGACAGGTGACAGGGAACACAAAAGAAACTTCTTGAAGTTTTACCTAGTAGTCTGTCAAGAAATAATTAACGAATAGATATTCTGTAGAGACGGCGATAAATCGCGTCTCTCCAACCGTCAAACTAGGTTGGACACACCACTAGCTGCTGAAAAATCAAATAAGATTACTCTCTACCACACCGTGACAAGTGGTTTTAACATTTAGATATGTCAATCATCATTGCCGAAAACCTCAGTAAATCCTATCCAGTGGCGGTAAAAGAACCAGGGATTAAAGGCACAATCAACCACTTTTTCCGCCGCACCTACCGTTCTATCAACGCAGTTCAGGATGTTTCCTTTGAAATTACCCCAGGTGAAGTAGTTGGTTTCTTAGGGCCAAATGGTGCTGGTAAAACCACCACACTTAAAATGCTCACCGGACTTATTCACCCTTCTAGCGGTACAGTGAGGGTAGCTGGCTATGTACCCTTTTTGCGCCAAGCAGCATTTTTGCAAAAAATTACCTTGGTAATGGGGCAAAAACAACAACTACTCTGGGACTTACCCGCACTAGATTCTTTAAAAATTAACGCGGCTGTCTACGATATTCCTGATAAAGAATTCCGTCATCGGGTAGGGGAATTAACAGAAATGCTGGCTTTAGAGGGGAAACTTAACCAGCCTGTGCGAAAACTGTCTTTGGGCGAACGCATGAAAGCAGAATTACTAGCAGCACTTCTACACCGTCCCCATGTATTGTTTTTAGATGAACCTACGCTAGGTTTAGATGTCAATGCTCAGGTAGCAGTACGGGATTTTTTGCGTGAGTACAATCAGCGTTATCAAGCAACTGTGCTGTTAACTAGCCATTACATGGCAGATATCACCGCTTTATGTGAACGAGTGTTGCTGATTCACCAAGGTAAACTCATGTATGACGGTAGCTTA
This sequence comes from Anabaena sp. CCY 9402-a, assembly GCF_963920945.1. Taxonomy (NCBI): domain Bacteria; kingdom Bacillati; phylum Cyanobacteriota; class Cyanophyceae; order Nostocales; family Nostocaceae; genus Anabaena; species Anabaena sp. CCY 9402-a. The sequence continues at coordinate 49,500 of NZ_CAWUDL010000046.1, read as the reverse complement.
GATAGACTGCTAGAACGTTTTGCTCCCTACCGAGAAGTTTACGTAGAGTTAGCCCAACCTCTATCCCTAGAAAAACTCACAGTCTATGGTGATGTGCAACATTTAGAAGGGCGTGCTGTGTGTTTCATGGTGCAACAAGAGGCACTTACCCGCACGGTGTCTCAGATTTTAACAGAATTGGAAGTCATAGATTTAAAAGTCACTGAACCGCCAGTTGAAGAAGTTATTGGACGCGTTTTTCAGGCGGGAATCGTGTAAAAAATTAACATTTAAACATTAAAATTTAAATGAAAAAAGTTATTAGAAAAGCTCTAACTTTACTTACAGTTTACTACGCCTATATGGTGGAGTATCGGGCAGAACTGATTTTATGGGTTCTATCTGGTTCTTTACCAATTATTCTCATGGGAGTTTGGATAAAAGCTTCGCAAGGTGGGCAGTTTGGTTTATCCTCTATTGATTTTGCCCGCTACTTCCTCACAGTTTTTGTGGTTAGACAAATATCCGTTGTCTGGGTAATTTTTGAATTTGAAAAGGAAGTTGTAGAAGGTAAATTGTCACCTAAATTATTACAACCTTTAGATCCTGTATGGCATCATGTCGCTTCCCATCTTTCTGAAAGGGTGGCTCGCATACCCTTTGCATTAATATTAATATCCCTGTTTTTTTTCCTGTATCCACAGTCATTTTGGTTGCCGAATTTAGTCCAGTTAATTTTATTTACCTTGGCTGTTAGCTTGGCTTTCATTTTAAGGTTTGTTATTCAATACACCTTTGCTATGTTCGCATTTTGGACAGAAAGGGCTAATGCTATTGAAACTTTTTGGTTTCTATTTTATTTATTTTTATCTGGTTTAATTGCACCTTTAGAAGTATTTCCTCAACCTGTGAGGGAAATAGTTTTATTTACACCTTTTCCCTACTTAATTGATTTTCCCGCAAGTATTTTGGTCGGGCTACCTGTAGATTTAGCACGAGGATTTTGGTCACTACTAGGCTGGATATTTATATTTTTAGGTGCAAATCGCTGGTTATGGCGTGCGGGATTGAAAAGATATTCTGGAATGGGCGCATGAGTCAACTGCCCCAGCGAAAAGGCTGACCAAAGAAAAAAAGGATACAAGCCCCTAAATTTATTTATGGACACGAAAAAGTGCAAAGAAACATTAATTCAAGCCCCCGGATTTATCCGTGGGGTCTTCAATTTTTAATTTTTAATTTTTAATTTTTAATTCCCCGCAGGGGTTGACGGGGCTTGTAAGAGTTATCGCTGTTTTCAAACAGTTATTATCAGAGTAGAGCCAAGTCAAGCACACATCTTAATTATTCGCTGACATTGGTGAAGGTCAACAATGGTGACAGTGGTTGTTGTAATGAATACGCTTATTTCATTAATGCTGCTCTACGTAGCTTGGCGAGTGTGGCAACTAAAACAAAAGATAGCATTTATAGGCGATCGCCTCACGGAATACGAACGCTGCACCCATGACTTACTATATAAAGCACCGGAAAATATCTACCTAGGACAAAATAGCATTCAGCAATTACGCCAGAGTAACCAAGTTTTACAGTTGCAAATCCAACAAATAAGGCAAATTATTAGCATACTTTTGCTAGGACGGCAAACTTGGCGGCGTTATTTTCGTAAAATGGATTTCATCTCTAGAAAATAAGAGATGAAAGCAACAGTGATTGCTAAGGTATTGCCACAATAGATAAATTAGATAAAACCATTGAGGTTTTGCAAGGAAAGCAAACCCACCTAAAATGGGTGTAAGGAGAAAAAGAGTAAAAATGTCTAATAACCGTTCTGGAGTATTTATTGGTGGATTGATGTTAGGAGCTACTATCGGTGCTTTAGCAGGATTACTTGCAGCTCCACGCACAGGACGCGAAACTCGTAAAATTTTGAAAAAATCTGCCGATGCGATTCCTGAATTGGCAGAAGATTTATCAACAAGTGTACAAATTCAAGCTGACCGCCTTTCTGCCAGTGCTTTGCGAAATTGGGATGAAACTTTAGATAGGCTGAGAGAAGCCATAGCTGCTGGTGTAGATGCTAGTGAGCGTGAAAGTCAAATCTTAAAACGTCAACAGGCTACCCCAGACTCAGACTCTTTCGCCCAAGACTTGGAACGCTCATAATGGTGATGTTGATATTGGTATAGCATATACAGCAGGTGTCGTTTTCGTTAAGCACAAGAGTAGAGTAGACAAGGTAGCGGTTTTTATCCCAATGCCCAATGCCCATTTTGTATTTTAAATTTTGTATTTTTTATTATTGTGGTTGACCCCCTGTTTTGGTTGGGACTTTCTATTCTTCTAGTCGCTGTCAGTCTGACGGCTGTGTTAGTGGCGGCGTTACCAGCTTTGCAGGAATTAGCAAGGGCAGCTCGCAGTGCCGAAAAGTTATTTGATATGCTATCGAGGGAATTGCCCCCTACCTTAGAAGCTATCCGCACTACAGGGATAGAAATTACAGATTTGACTGACGATGTTAGTCAAGGTGTTAAAAGTGCCGGTCAAGTCGTGAAACAAGTTGACCAAAGCCTAGAGGGCGCGAAAAAACAAGCTCAAAACCTGCAATTAAGTACGCGTAGTATTGTGGTGGGCGTAAAAACTGCCTGGAAAACCTTTACTCGTCAAAAAATCACAAAGCGCACAGTGGAACGGTTATCAATAACTGAACAATCTTCCCTCACAATCAGAGAAAGAGAAACACTCAAGTCAGAAACTCGCCGCTCTAAAGCAGAAGCCTACCGCGTTCATGACGGCTACAACGGTTCTTCTACTAGGCAGAACAGTCTTGATGATGAAGAATACTAAGGGGCTAGAGATGACAGGTGACAGGTGACAGGTGAAAAGAAAGCAGGGGCAGCAGGGGCAGCAGGGGCAGCAGGGGGAGAAAAATACAATGCCCAATAATGCCCACTCACAACTCATCACTCACAACCGGCTAAACGCCGCGCTACCGCTAACAGCACTCATTACTCAGCACTCACAAAGAAGCTTTGCTTTATTGCCTAAGATTAGAGTAAAGTAAACAAGTGTAACAAAGTATCACTTTTCTAATACTCTTTTAAAGCAACTTGTTCACTTCTACTGTTGATATTTGTATAAAAACGTCCATGCAGTCCTGTTTTTGGCGACGAATCTTAGTATCTATTACAGTATTTTTCTTGGCTGGGTCACTGTGGGTTATGCACTCTTCCCCAGCTTTGGCTTACGACAATCCCGAATTGTTACCTAATTATTTCACTCCAGTTGTAGACTTAGCTAAAACTCTTCCTGACCCCCAAGAGGAAAAGCTAGTCGAGGAAATTTCGCAATTTGAGACTGATACTGGTTGGAAACTGCGGGTATTAACTCAATATGACCGCACTCCTGGTAGAGCAGTCATCAATTATTGGGGTTTGGATGATAAAAGTATTCTTTTGGTTGCAGACTCCCGTGGTGGGAACATCCTCAGCTTTAGTGTTGGTGATGCAGTTTATGAACTTCTCCCCCGCACTTTCTGGATAGAACTACAAACCCGCTTTGGTAATTTGTATTTTGTGCGGGATGAAGGGGAAGACCAAGCCATTTTACAAGCTTTAAATTCCGTAAAAGGCTGTTTACTCAAGGGGGGCTGCACCGTTGTTCCTGGTCTACCTAGGGAACAGTGGATTTTAACTTTAATTACTTCGGTTATTGGTGGAATTATTTGTGGATTTGCAGGTCAACCCCGCACCAAAGGACAAGTTTTTGCTTGGCAATGGGCGTTAATTTTCTCGCCATTGTGGGGTATTTTGTTCCTTGCTTTTGGTATTGGCCCAGTGGTAACACGCACTAGTGATTGGTTACCTTTAGTTCGGAATATCTCCGGTTTTCTTATTGGTGTGTTGGTTGCTTACTTGTCACCTGTTTTCAGTCGTCCATCTTCTAGTGCTGAGTCTTGAGAGTGCTGAGTAATGAGTGCTGAGTGAGTAATTCTTTAATTTTGAATTTTGAATTGATTAGTCACCTCTTACCTAGCGATCGCACTAGCTGATAAGCTGAAGGCTAGTTTCTCAGAATTGAATAGCAATGGAATGGCACGTAACCGATGCTCAAAGTCTAGCAATCATTGATGGTGAAATTGGTGATCATGTTTTCTCTCCGGCAGAATATGAAATTGTCCGGCGAGTAATTTATGCTACTGCTGACTTTGAGTACAAATCTTTAATTCGATTTTCTGAGCGGGCTTTGCAAGCTGGGGCTGCTGCATTAGCGGCACGTACTGCTATTGTGGTTGATGTGCCAATGGTGCAAACAGGTATTGCCTACGAAATTCAAAATACCTTTGCTAACCCGGTGTATTCTAGTACGGATACTTCAACCCGTCCCCAAACAGAAAAAACTAGTGCCGCTTGGGGTGTTGAAACTCTAGCCAAACGTTATCCAGAAGGCATATTTATTGTTGGTCAAGCCCAAACAGCATTAACAACACTGGTAGATTTAATTGAAGCCGAAGAAATTAACCCGGCTTTGCTGATTGCTACTCCGGTGGGATTTGTAGATGTAGATGATGCTAAAAGACGCTTGCAAGATTCCCTTGTCCCCAATATCACTATTGATAGCTGTAAAGGTAATGCAGTTGTTGCAGCTGCGATCGCTGATGGGCTGATAGACTTAGCATGGCAAGCCTATGGGCAGAATAGAATTGACTAATGACTAATGATTAATCGTGTTTTCTCCCATCGGGCATAATTGCATTTTGAAAATTCACGCCAATTAGGTTTGCACCAGTCAAATTTGCACCTCTGAGGTTAGCGTCTCTCAGATTCGCACCTGCCAAGTTAGCCTTTTTTAGATTTGCCCATCCCAAATCAGCACCAGTTAAGTCAGCTTCAGCTAAGTTAGCTCTAAATAAGTATGAACTACTCAAATGAGCTTTGTGGAGACGGGCTTTTTCTAGGTTAGCTTTGTAGAGATAAGCTCCTACTAAGTCTGCTGCATACAAGTTGGCTTCACTTAGATTAGTCTCTATTAAGTTAGCTTCAATCAGATTAGCAAAACAAAGATGAGCGCGGTTTAGCTGTGCTGCATCTAAATCAGCATCTCTTAAGTTAGCACCGGTGAAGTCAGTTCCAATCAGGTTAGCATTAATAATAGTAGCCCCCCTCAGATCCGCTTCACTCAAGTTAGAGCCAATGAGGGTAGTATGGCTCAGATTGGCTTGGGTAAGTATAGCCTGGCTCAAGTTCGCCACACTCAAATGAGCCGCACTTAGATTAGCTTCGCTAAGTTTGGCTTGATAAAGATTGGCACTACTGAGATTAGCATAGCTGAGGTTGGCACGCACGAGTAAAGCATGACTTAAATCAACTCTGCTAAAGTTTACCCCTTGGAGGTTTGCCCCTCGGAGGTTATGTTTTTGCAGGTTGGCGGTACTGAGGTCTGGTTCAATTTGGGGATTTGTTGTTCTCCACTCAATCCATCGGACTGCACCAGCTTGCAACAAAGCTAGATGCTCTATATTTGCCATTTGCTCTCCTTTCAGAAACTTCAAAATTTTAACTACAACTATCCTGCATCTAAGACGACTATCCGATTCTTCTCCTTCTACTCCCCCTGCTCCTCCTGCTCACTCAGATCCCCCTGCTCACTCAGCGATTGGTTATTTTTTTGGGAAGTCCCTTATTCCTGGCGACCAATCTGGGAACTATTCCGCCCAGCTACACTTTCAATTGCTGCTTTAGCACCAGCTGCACCAGCAAGGATATCGCGTTCGTATCCACCCAAGTAGAGCCGGCCAAAGCTCCCCACAGCTTGCACTTCCAAGATATTAATCATTGCTGCTTTTTCTGCTTCATTAGCAGCTAGGGCAGCATAAGCAGCAGGTTCAACTTCTAAGACATATAATGTTTGTCCAGCTAATAGTAGCTGTCCTCGGCGCGTCCGATTGATGAGTTGTGCTTGGTAAGCATCTATATTGCGGATAATCTGGCTAGAAACAACACGAGGTTTAAGACATTCCTCTTTTTTGACTCCCAACATCGCCAAAATCGCTTGACCTGCGGCTCGTGTTTCTCCTTGAGAACCGGAATGTATTTCTAATAGACCATATAATCTTTCCACTACCTGCACTCCAGGACGAACGGAGGCAGCTTTGAGAGCTACATCTGTAATCCGATTAATTTCGATGCCAGGAGAGATTTCAATCCATAGAGACGTATCACCTGGTAGTGGTAAGAAACCTGGGGCTACTGTTCCTATATATGCTGCGTGTTGTGGTTGCAGGCTGTCGAGAAATACGAAACTGCGTAGTTCTATTCCCAAGGTGATGCTCTCCAGTCATGAAGGTAAAGTTATATTTCGCATAGGTAACTTTAAATTACCACAAGCCTGGATACTGTCTGAGTTTTTCCGTGATTGATAGCAGGTGACAGGTGACAGGGGAAAGCAAGGGAAAGCAGGGGGAGAAGTTATTCACTGCGTGACGCTAGCGCGTAACTTGCTTTGCTCACTACCGCGCTTCCTTCTCTAAGAGGGGATGCGCCCTAAGCGTAGCTATGCCGCAGGCTTTACGGAACACTGTGTGAACGCGTAGCGTATCCGTAGGGTTCACTCCGGAGGAGTACAGTTTTGAATTTTGACCCTTCACTTCGTTCGAGGGCAAGATTTTGAATTTTGAATTAATTTATATGCCCAATCCAAATTACGAATTACTCGTTTGCTTCGTTTTTACTATGAAGAAGTTCTGTGACTTTTTCCGCAGGTAGGGGTCTGTGGAAAAAGAAGCCCTGGACATCTTCACAGTTGATAGATTTTAAGAAATCCAATTCTTCTTGTTTTTCTACGCCTTCAGCGATGAGCTTTAACCCCAAACTTCTACCTAAAGTGACGATCGCCTTAACAATGTGGGCTACTCTAGTATCGGTTGTCAACTCTCGAATGAAGGAACTGTCAATTTTGAGGTTGTGGAGTGGTAAGAGTTGTAGGCGAGAGAGGGAGGAATGTCCTGTACCAAAGTCATCAATGGAAAGATGAACACCCATCTTTTCCAAATCATACAAAACCTTTTTAGTGAAATCTATATCCTCAATAGCTGTTGATTCTGTAATTTCTAACTCTAAAAATTGTGGTTCTAATCCAGTTTCTGACAAGGTGCGAGCAACAGTTGATACTAATCCAGGCTGGCGAAATTGCTTAGGAGATAAATTCACTGCAATTGTTAAATGAGGTAATCCTGCGTCTTGCCAAGCTCGATTTTGAAGGCAAGCTGTCCGTAATACCCATTCGCCAAGAGGAATAATTAATCCACTTTCTTCTGCTAAGGGAATAAAAACACTCGGTGCTACTACCCCCATATCTGGATGTTCCCAACGCAACAGTGCTTCCATCCCAGTAATTTTGTTGGTGTGAATGTTTACTTGGGGCTGATAGTAAACTGTAAATTCTTGCCGTTCTAGAGCATAGCGTAAGTTTTTTTCTAGATTTAAAATATCGGGAGTTTTTGAACTTAAGGATGTTGTGTAATACTGATAATTATTTCGCCCTTCATCTTTGGCATGATATAAAGCTGCATCTGCGTGTTGAATCAGAGTTTCAGCATCAGGACTATGCTCATCTAGCAAGGCGATGCCTAAGCTAGCACTTACGTAAAGTTCATGTCCTTCCAGATAAAAAACGCTCTCGAAAGAGTTTAAAATTCTCCAAGCTACCTGAGTCACTTCTTCTAGATAATTAATCCGGGGTAGCAGGATCGTAAATTCATCTCCTCCCCAACGGGCAACAGTGTCTCCACTTCTGAGGGATATTTCTAATCTTTGCGCTACACTTTGGAGCAGGCGATCGCCTAATGTATGACCTAATGTGTCATTAATCATTTTAAAGCGGTCAAGATCCAAAAACATCACTGCTAGACTTTCGCTATTACGTGTGGCGTTGGCTAGGGCTTTAGCCAGTAGTTGATCGAATAGCAAGCGGTTGGGTAATCCCGTTAATAAATCATGGAGGGCTTGGTAGCGAATTTGTTCTTCTACCTGCTGACGATGCCAAGCACCACTGATACTAGCTGCCATTGTCAATAGTGTAGATTCTTCATGCTTAGACCAAATACGCTCTTGGGTACAATCTGCCAAGCCGAGATAGCCCCAAAACTTTTCTTCTAAACGCAGGGGTACTAATAGCAGGGATTGAATTCCATCTCGCATCAGAAGTTCGCTTTCACTGGGGAAAAAGTCTCTAGTAATTCCATTAATTGACTGCCCGTTAGACAGGATGGTGTACCAACGTGATAGAGCAGGCGAGTTATAAGGCTGATTTTGCCAGTGATGCCGAGAAGATTCCAGGGGGGAGCGAGTCCATTCACATTGCAGACTCACAGCTATTTCCCCTGTCAGGGGATGAAAATGGTTTTTAAATAAATAAGCGCGATCTGCATCGGCTGCTATACCTAACACAGCCAAAGCTTTTTCAATTCCTGTTTCATAATCCATTTCTACGAGTAAGTAATTAGCTGCTTCTGCTACTGCTTGTAGCAAGCGATCGCGTTGGTAAAGTTCCAATTCAGCTTTTTTTTGCTCAGTAATATCTCTAGTAATGTAAGTTCTAATTAAATCGCTTTCTGGCAGAAAATGTACTGATTGTTCAAAAACTTCTTGACCAAATTTGATTTCCCGCACAAAAGAGTTAACTTTCTGTTTTTTTATCTCTGTTAGTATGCCTTCCAGAATAGGATGATGCTTTCCTAGTTCTCTTAATCGAGGAAATTTTAAAGTGGCGGCTGGATTCAGATAAATTAAATTACCCTCTAAATCTGTCTCAATAATGGGATTAGGAATGAGTTCTGGAAAAGAGGCTAGGCGAGCTAGTGCAGTGTCACTCGCTCCTTCAAAATCAGGATCTACTACTAAGGTTTGAAAAGGAGAAACAGGATGAGATTGGTCAGTCAGAAAATCAGATAGGTTTTCCGCATTGGCTGATTCATAAAAGGCTTGTTCGGAAAGGTTAGATATAGCGTAATACTTGGCCTGAGCTTGATTACTGCCGAAATGGATGATATCTCCATGTCTGAGATTATGGGAGATACATCTTTCTCCATTCACAATCAAACCATTAGTGCTTCCTTGTCCCTTGAAGTTACCATCAATAATCCGAAAGCCATATTGTTCAGTTCCAGGAACTGTTACCCGCAATAAAATTGCATGTTGTCTTGATACTGAGCGAGAAATAAGGACAATAGCATTGCCCTTATGCCGTCCTACAGAATATGTAGCTTCTTGCAGTAGGATAGTACGTTGTCCTTGCAAATCATGGACAACCAATAGGTGGCGTATTTTTTCTCGCTCGTTACTAGTCATGGCCAGTCCTCACACTCTGATGTCTTTGAATCTTGAAACCTAAAAAATATGACGATTTCAACAAGTTTTAACTTTCAAATTTTAGAAAAGCTATTTGCTCAAAGCAACGACAATTTGTGAGGAAACCAGTATTTTTTCAATAGGCTACCGTATAGAAATTAAGATGCTCATTTGCTAGCTAGTCTTAATCATTATAAATCCTGATAAATCTTGTTAATTTTTTCCCTTGACAACAGCAATAAGGGGAAACTTAATTTTAAATTTTTCCTAACCATTCATGATACTATATAATGAAATAAATTATACACAGTATATTTACTGCTTTTTAAGAATGAGTGTGATGATTCAACTACAAGTGTAGCCCCTGGCTGCAAGATTTTTTTAATATCACTGCGATGATATAAAATACAAATTTAGTTAGGTTTAATGTCAAAGCTTTTTCAGAAAAAAATTGGCATAGATAAATTTGGGTTGCCTAGCTTAAGAGAAAATAATTAACCAAGACATTTATAACTTAGGATTTTTATTTTGTGTTGCTGAATTTATAGTTTGCTCAATTCGCTTCATCCTTGTCTCTGGACGTTTAGCATTGGCAATCCAAGAGAGAATATTTTTTTTAGTTGAGTTGCTGAAGGCTGTAAAATATTGATTAGCGTCTGCATTTGCGGCTAATGCTTGCTGTAAATCATCTGGTATGATTAACGCTTCTATGGCATCTAAACTAGTCCATGAACCGTCTTGTTTGGCTGCTGTAATTTTTGCCAAACCAGCTTCAGTCATCAAACTTTGCTCGATGAGTTCTGCGATATATTGCTTATTTAATTTTGACCAGACACTTTTCGGTTTACGAGGCGTAAATATTTGCAGATAACGGTCTGCATCTAAGGATTTAACTTTACTGTCAATCCAACCAAAACATAATGCTTCTTTAACGGCTTCACTATATTTAATGCTGGGTTTACCACTTTTTACTTTGTAATAAATTAGCCATATACCAATATAATTTTGATGGTTATTCTCCAACCATTCCCGCCATGTTTGGCGATTTGGGGCATGAAAAGTTTCTAGTTGGTTATCGAAGTTTGGCATAAAGTTTCCCACAGTCTTTGCACCCCACAGGTCAGTTCGCTCTTCTGACGGAGACGCTACACAAACAAGTCGGAAAAACCGCCCATGTTCAGTTGTGGGGAAATTGCGTCTTCAAAACTGGATTAAGATCATTGCGATCGCCTCTAGACTACCCAAGGGCAATTCCCTAAGCAATTGGCAATGTTAATAAAAACTCAGTTCCCATACCTAGTGTAGAGTTAACCGCGATCGCTCCTCCATGTTTTTCCACGATAATTTGCTGGGCGATCGCTAATCCTAAACCTGTTCCTTTGCCTACTCCTTTGGTGGTAAACAGGTGATCGAAAATTCGTGCTTTGACTTCTTCTGGTATTCCGTTCCCATTATCACTGATGGCAATTTTTACCTGTTCACCTGCAACCGTTGTCTGAATTGTAATTCGATTGGGGTTGGCTTCAATCTCAGCAACACTACATCCCTGATTCGATTCATCCAACGCATCGATCGCATTGGCCAAAATATTCATAAATACCTGATTTAATTGACCGGGAAAACATTTCACGTGGGGGATCTTGCCGTAGTCGGTGATAACTTCAATGGCTGGGCGGTGTTCGTTGGCTTTGAGGCGATGACGTAAAATCAGTAGGGTACTATCGATACCGTCATGCAGGTTAAAGGGCTGTTTTTGGTCGCTGTCGGCGCGGGAGAAAGTACGCAAACTCTTGCTGATAGCTTTGATGCGATCGCCTCCGTCTTTCATCGCCTTGATTAATTTGGGCAAATCTTCCCGCAGATATTCCAAGTCAATCGCCTCTAGTTCATCTTCAATTTCACTACCGGGGTGGGGAAATTTATCGAGGTAGAGGTCAATCACTCCCAACAGGTCGTTAATATATTCTTGGGCTGCACCAATATTACCGACAATGCAGCCAACGGGATTATTGATTTCGTGAGCAACGCCTGCAACTAAGTTACCTAAAGCAGACATTTTTTCGTTCTGCACCATTTGCACTTGCGCTTGCTGAAGATCCTCTAAGGTATGTTGCACCTGTTGATAGAGACGAGCATTTTCGAGGGCGATTACGGCTTGGCTAGAGAGGAATTTGAGAACGAGGAGGCGATCGCTCGTAAACACGTTACTCGTAACTTGATTTTCGAGGTACAAAATGCCGATTAAATTACCCTGATTAATTAACGGCAAACATAGCACGCTCTTGGGCTGATGCTGATGGAAATAATTGCTGATCACACCCGGTAGATCAGTTTTTAAATCATGGATGACGACTGTTTCTAAAGTATTTTTAACGTAGTGAATCAGCTTTACGGGAACGGTAGGGTTGTTTTCAAGCGGAGTGGATTGTAAGGTAGTTTGCTCGAAGTTAGCTATCACTCGTACTTGCCATTCGCCTTTATGAAACAGTATCAAACCACAGTAATCAGCCCCAGAATTTTCCAGCATTGTCTGAGTCAATGTTTGCAGTAACTTATCTAATTGAATGGTGCTGGAGAGTGCCTGAGATACTTGCAGAAGCGCAGTAAAATCGAGCATATGGTTGATGTTAGTGCTAGAGGAACTCTGGTTACGGGTGGAGTGGCTGTCGTAACCAGAAGTAGAAATGCTAGTGAAGGTATCTAAAATGCTAAAGGGCTGAATAACTGGTTGTAGTATGGGGCGCAGTAGTTGAGGATAACGGGTTTCTAAATCATCAGTTTTGGCTAGGCTACCCCAATGAGCGTAGCAGTAATAGGCTTCCTGCATATAGCCTGCGGCGACTTTTTCCTTGCCCCAGTTGAGGTAGAATTTAGCAGCAAGTTCGTTAGCTAGAGCCGCGTCTTGGATGTAACCGTTGGTTTTGGCAAGGGCGATCGCTTGGTCATATAATTCTATTGCAGGTATTTTCTCCTCTAAAACTCGATGTTTTTCAGCTGCAACTAAATAGAATTTATGTTGATAATTTATGGGAGCATGACCTGCCCATTTTTGCATCTTTTGTTGATTGTTTGTAATCTTCTCTAAGTAATTAGATTGTTGATGGCTATCTAGTTTTTGATACACAGAAAGCATACTCAGGGATTGATAAAAATTCTTTAATGGCACAATCAATAAACCAGCCGCACCCTGTTCATACTCTTCAAATAGACTGGCGTATTCAACAGCTTGTTGGTCTGCGCCAAACAAATAAGCTAAAAATGATTTAGCTAGATAAACGTAACAAATGCCATTGGTGTTGCGACTTTGAATTAAAGAAGGAAGCGTGACTGTTTCGTCAAAAGATTCACCAACTAGCATTTGAGGATCATCAGCCTTAGCTCTTAAATTCATGACAGTTTGTCGCCATGTATTACCCCAAATCAAAGATACATCTTGTTTGATATCCTGCATCAAAGAGCAATACTTATTAGCTTCAGCTTCGGCAGATTCTAGATTTTCGCCTGTCCAAAATAAAAATTGAGCATAACAATTGGCACAATAACCAACATATTCTAAATCACCAGTTTCTAATCCACTCTTAAGACCTTCTAAGAATATGCCTAAAGTGGAGTTAATGTCATCTTGCCAATGTTTAATAAATAGCCCGAAAGTCAGATAAACTTTACTTTTCAATTCTTTGGCATTAAATTTATCCAAAATTGTCATAGCTAGCTGGCCGAATTGATAGCCATCTATAATTTCTGCCGATGCACACAAAAATAATCCATAAAGACTGTAGGCGATCGCAGATTGAGGAGAGTTACCATATTGAATACAGATATTCACCATCGTGAATATCTTTAAAGGTAACAGCATAGGTTTGGCAAGATAAATCGGGGCAAACAAACCACATAAAATTCTTAAAGCTGCACCTTGCTGTAAATCACTCAGTTCGGGTAAATTCACTAAGTCTTCAATCAAACGTTCCCCAAATAGCGACTTCAATCGACCATGTTCAGCGATGATGGTTTCCATATCGCCATCTTCGGGAAAATCAATACCTAGTAACCCTAAAACTTCTCTACCGATATTAATTGCTTCTATGAGTTTGTTTTGAGCAGTATAAGCTTGAATTTGAATTTCGTAAGCTTTAATTTTATCTAAGGTATGTTTGGCGTTTATAAGTATTTCTTTAACTAGAAATTCGGAAGTAGGAAAATTCGTGTTTAAATATGCCGATTCTGCTACCAAATTATACAAACTCAGGGTGAGTTCATATTGATTTTGCCAACTATCAGATTCTAGGAGCTTTATTGCCGTATTTAAATAATCGACAGCAACGACATAAGCAGTAGCAACTTTAGCTTTACGTCCAGCTATTAAATTTAACTTAACTAGCTGCTCTTTTTGCTCTGCTTCAGTGAAATAATCAATACCTACATTTAACTGATTAACAATATCAAAAATACGATTTTCTAATTCTGCTTCCGGAGTGGAATTTAAAAGTAGCTGACCAATTCTTAAATGAGTTGCTTTTTTTTGCTCTTGGGGAATTAGGGAATAAGCCGCTTGTTGGACACGATCATGTAAAAACTGATAACTGACTGTAACGTGGCGATGACCGACCGACGATCGGAGACTATCGCCTGGTATTTGATGTGAGCTAGATTGAAAAAACTTATATGTTTCACCAATGGGCAGAATTAACTCTTCTTGCAATGCCTTCCACAAGATTGTAGCCGTTTCTGCCTGAGATAGTTCAGACACGATCGCCAACGTATTTAAATCAAATTGATTACCAATACAAGCTGCTAACTTCAAGATATCCTGAGTATCTGGCGGCAGTTTTTGTAACTGCAATGCCATAAACTCGACTACATCATCTGTCAACGCCGCTTCTTGCACCTGGACAATATTACACTGCCAATGTCCGGCTGCTAAGTGAAAATAAATCAGTCCATCCTGATGCAATGCCTTAAGAAATTGCGTGGCAAAAAAGGGATTACCCTGGGTTTTTTGATCCACCAATTTTGTCAAAGGTTGCGCTAATGTTTCTGTACAATTGAGGGTATCGGCAATCAGTTGATTGAGACTGGTTTGGCTCAATGGTTGTAGAGTGATTGTGTTCAACTTTGCGCCTGTTTTCTGAATTGCCTCCAGGGTCAACATCAACGGATGTGCAGCAAATACTTCATGATCACGATATGCCCCAATCAGTAGTAAATAGCCTGTTTTTGACTCCGCCATTAATCCTTGTATGAAGTTAAGGGAGGCGGAGTCTGCCCATTGTAAATCATCCAAGAATATGACTAAAGGATGCTCAGGTGTCGTGAAAATGTGAATAAACTTCTGGAATAGCAATTTAAACCGATTTTGTGCCGCATTCCCAGATAACTCTAGTGCGGGGGGTTGTTGCCCAATCACCCGTTCTAATTCGGGAATCACGTCAATGATGACTTGTCCATTTTCGCCTACAGCCTCTAAAAGCTGGGTTTTCCAAGTCTGCAATTGCTCATCACTTTCACTCAACAATTGCCCCATCAAATCGCGGAATGCTTGCACAAAAGCCGAGAAGGGAGTGCTGCGATTAAATTGGTCAAACTTGCCTTTGACGAAATAGCCCCGTTTCTCGACGATGGGCTTATGAACTTCATTAACTACAGCAGTTTTCCCAATCCCAGAGAAACCAGCAACTAGCATTAGTTCTGATGTACCGTTGCTGACGCGATCAAATGCTTGGAGTAGTGTAGTAACTTCCTCCTCCCGACCATAGAGTTTTTCAGGTATCAAGAAGCGATCGCACACATCC
Organism: Anabaena sp. CCY 9402-a; assembly: GCF_963920945.1. Lineage (NCBI taxonomy): Bacteria > Bacillati > Cyanobacteriota > Cyanophyceae > Nostocales > Nostocaceae > Anabaena > Anabaena sp. CCY 9402-a. The sequence goes on along the minus strand of NZ_CAWUDL010000046.1, from coordinate 34,385 downwards.
CGCGTTGCAATCTCAAATTTCTCAATTATGCCTGTTTTTTGCAGTTGATGGAGACAAGTTACCAAATCATGCTGCAAACCCAATGCACTTTGATAACGATCCTCGGCGTTCTTGGCCATTAATTTCGCCACGATTTGTCCCATCACCAAGGGAAGTTCTGGCTGCAATTCACACACCGAGGGTGCAGGTTTAGCAATGTGACAATGCACTAGTTCCAAGGGATCATCTGATGGAAATGGTAACTTTCCTGTTAACAGTTCAAACAACGTCACACCCAAAGCATAAAAATCACTGCGATAATCTATCCCTCGGTTCATCCGTCCGGTTTGTTCGGGTGCAAGATAGGCGAGTGTCCCTTCTAAGACATTAGGGTGTTTAACTGCTTCAGTTTCCTTGGGTAGCAGTGAGGCGATGCTGAAATCAATCAGCTTAATTTCTTTGGTATGAGGATGAATGAGCAGGTTGGCGGGTTTGATGTCTTTGTGGATGACGCGGTGTTGATAGAGATCATGGAGAATATTTGTCAGTTGGATGGCGATCGCTAATATGTCTCCCAAAGACAAAGGGTGGGCTTGACTATATGCTCGCAGTGATACACCACCAAAATCTTCCATCACCAAGGCGTAGCTGTTACCATAGGTTTCTAGAGAAGTTGGGCGGACAATACCGGGAATATACAGATTTTTAGCGATCGTGTATTGATTGCGAAACTGCAATAGTTCACTGAAGCTAGGATAGTCCCGCCGGAGTAGCTTAATCACCACAGGTTGCTCTGAATTCTCTGCCAGTCGTATTCCACGATAGACAAGCGTTTTAGAGCCGTGATAAAGCTGCTCAATCAACTGATATCCAGACAGCAAAACGGTTGTATCTACGGTTGTATTCATGGACAACGACCTCATCTTACAGGTTAAACTGCATAGGATATATTAATGCTTAGTATGCCCATAATTTGATTAGGTCTAACGTTGTCTATCATCAAACAAGGCGAAGCAAAGAATGGTGTTCCTAATTAATAGGACGATTTTTACCTCACGTATACTGCTTCGCAGAATCCGCAGGATATAGGCAAAGAATAAAAGAATGATCCGCAGAAAGAGGATGAACACAGCGCAAAGTTTACTGTGAAACCTGGGTCAATTCTTGTAGTAGTGAATCTGCTTTTTTGATAGATGGTAAATCAAGTTTGTGTTGTGGTAACATCTGGGCATAGCGGTTATTCAGAAAGTTATTGAGTTTTCTATCCCACTTTTTTAATAATCTTTTTAATGGCTTATTTTCATTGCCAAAGCTGAGTTGACGAACTAAAGGTTTAATAATCGTTGGATTAAATAGGATAACTCGGATGAACCTTACCTGTATAATTCTTAGGTAAACCATTCACAGGATAAATATAAACCTCATGTCCACGGTCAATCAAACCCGTAATTTGATGAAGAATAAAAGCCTCAGATAAAACAGGAAACCGCCAAACAATAAAAACCACCTTCATAGTAAAACCTCCGCGTCAATCCGCGTCAGCTAAACTCTTATGTATGAGTCATTTTGCTATTTTTGCCAAAATTTTTGTAGGTTCTTATTTTGGCAAAGGTGTTGCCTGAGATAACTGCCAAAGTTGGATGGAATAACACAGATGGTTTTCAAAAATAGCTCGTGCTGCTAATCCCTCAGCAATTGGCTTTTCTAGCCAACGGTTAAACGCCCAACGACCGAGTGCGTGTAATGGTGGGAGTGCGATCGCCACAACATCAGCAATATATTTAACTGTAGTCAGCCCAAAAGTACGGAAATTATCAACACACAAGTCAATCGTTGGTGCAATATGGGTTGAAATGTCTTCAGTCTTGATTAACTTGAATCCAGACTGTTCTAACGCCGCTTGGAGTTCGCTGGCGACATGACAATTAGAAAAAATACCTTCTCGGTATTCGGCATCAAAACGCATCATATCTGCAAGCAGCAGGTAGCCACCACTATCCAATAAACGAGCCGCACCTTGAGCTAAATCGAGAGCAGCAATATATTGACTGCTTTCGCTAAATAAGATGAGGTCGTAGGAGTTTGAGGTGTGAAAATCTTCAAATCTCGTTAAGTAGAAAGGTACTTGGCCATTGGTATTTTGAATAAATATCTCTTGCTGGACTGCATCAGGTGCTAATCCCTCAACAATAAAACCGCGATCGCACAAATACGCTGCATTACCACCAATCCCACAGCCGACATCCAGCACAGTTTTTACACCCTCTGGGATAAAACTCAAAAGTTTAGCTGTATATGCTAACTGCGCCACACGCAGGCGAGTCAGAGTTAATTCTTCACCGCTTCTAGGTAGTGGCTCCCAATACCCGTAATGAAGATAGGAAGAACCTGTAAGCCCCATATAGTAATCTATCGCTGCATTTTGGTAGCGAGTCGCTTTTGGAATATTGATGAGTTTTGGTTTTTGCATTTATAAATTGGTAGAAACAGTTACACATTCATGCTTAATATTCCAAGCGATATCAGTTTGTTAATTTTGTCGTTTGATTAACTAACGTATTACTGGAAATTTCTGCGTAATACTAAATTTGGCGTTGCATAAATGCGGGATGAATCAGTTAAACACAGGTATTTCTCTATACTTCAAGTAATGAAGTAATAATCTAATGTAGTAGATCCTAATTCATCCCTCTATTATGCAACGCCTTACCCCGATACTAGGCTTAACTTTGAATTTGGCATCGACAAGCTTTTAGATTATCAAAATAATTGGACAGAATTAGAAGCCAATGATAACCCATTTGCAACTGTAGTCATGGCGCATTTAAAAACGCAGCAAACAAGTAAAAAGCTAGGAGAACGTAAAACTTGGAAATTTAGCTTAATTCGCAGATTGTATGAATTAGGATTACAGGAGAGGGATATTCTTAACCTGTACCGATTTATTGATTGGGTTATGATTTTACCAAAAGCTTTGGAAGGAGAATTTCGGCAAGAGTTAAAGCAATTTGAGCAGGAGCGGACTATGAGCTACATTACCACAGACTGAGGTAGTTTTTGATGGAAATAAAGAATTGTATTAGCTAACTCGTTTTTAACACCGTATGGTTTTTATCTACTAAAAACAGGTCAGGTTGAAAGTTAATTGCGGCTGAGAGAATTAATTGCGATCGCAATTTCACTATCTCTTCAATGCCCATGCCCAGGTACTTTACCAGTGAAGTTGGAATACATATGCCAGAAACATCCGGTTGATGTTCTGTTGCTGATACATATAATTACTGATTTACATAAGTTCTTTATGAAACTTGTATGAGAAACTTTTCATCAAGCTGTTAAGCATACTTAACAGTATTTTCCCAGTTCAAACCAGGGGTAATCACTATTTGTCTATGAAGCGAATAGGCGAGATTAGACCTCTGGTGCTGGTTTCATGAGAAATTTCTCATATTTTCTTAATTACCTTCTCATAAAGATTTGATTAAACTTGATTTAAGTCAAAGTTAAATAAGACTCAGTATTAATTCACTCGTACCCAGGAGATAAGCCGATTAAAAGAGTAAAAAGATTAAAAATGAAGTTAAATAGATATTAACCTAATAATCTTATGTTTAACACGCAATTTAATCGATTTTTGCCATATTTCTGATACTCAAGCCGTTGATTAATCAAATCACTATTGCTACTCCTCTTCACATTTGTATCCACAAACTAAGTATTTATACTAAGTGGCTGATAGCAATTCCCACTGAGGTGAGGTACACCAACAAACAATTAACCGCCGATAGAAGAGGATAAACGCAGCGAAAAGTATGATTAGGGTTTTCTTAGAGTCGTTAGTTTATTGGCAAAATTTTGAATTTTCTCAACTCCATAAATATGGTATGTTCTGATGAACAACTTGTTACCCCATTCTGGAGAAATCACCAGAACATCGGCTAGTATCGTGTCTTCGGAGGCTAGTAGTTTATCTAGTAATACTCGTAAGTGGCGCATTGCTTTATATTCCCACGACACAATGGGGCTAGGACACAAACGCCGTAATTTGTTGATTGCTCAAACTTTAGGATTTTCACCCCTACAAACCGATATTTTAATGATTAGTGGCATTCAAGATGCCAGCAATCTACCAACACCCCCAGGTGTAGATTGTTTGACTCTTCCGGCTTTGCATAAAAACATTGATGGGCAATATCAGGCACGAAAATTGAATCTATCATTGCAGGAAATTATTACACTGCGATCGCAAGTTATCCTCACCACCATCAAAACATTTAAACCTGATATTTTCATTGTGGATAATGTACCGCGAGGAGCAGTCAGAGAGCTAGATCCCACCTTAGATTACTTGCGTAGGGAAGGGAAAACTCACTGCATTCTAGGTTTGCGGGATATCTTAGATGAACCTGCTTCCGTGCGTCGAGATTGGAAACGAGCCGCTAACGAAGAGGCGATTCAAACCTATTATGATCAAGTTTGGGTATATGGCGATCGCAACATCTACGATCTAGCCAAAGAATATCGCTTCCACCCCAAAACCGTTGCTAAATTCCGCTACACAGGCTATCTTGACCAACGTAGCCGCCTCAAACATCTGAATTTAGACACCGTTCAATCATTTAAAGCCCTCAATCTACCATCTGAACGCTTAGTATTATGCTTAGTAGGCGGGGGACAAGACGGAGCGATGTTAGCCGAAACATTTGCCCATGCTGAACTACCACCAGACATGAACGGTATTATCTTAACAGGCCCCTTCATGCCGCGAGAAGTTAGGCAAAAACTTCACAACTATGCAGCGCAACGTGACAATTTGCGTGTGTTGGAATATTTAGCCGAGCCGACAATGTTACTACATCAAGCCGAGCGCGTGATTGCGATGGGTGGTTACAATACCACTTGTGAATTGTTGTCATTTGGCAAGCGATCGCTCATTTTACCTCGTGTCAAACCCCGAAAAGAACAATTAATTCGGGCTGAACGGTTAAAAGAACTAGGCTTAATTGATTTCCTGCACCCAGATCAATTAACATCAGCTGCATTAACCAACTGGTTAAAACTTGACATTGAGCCACCTCCAGTCCGTAAATTCCTCGATCTCAAAGGACTAACCCGCATTCCCCAATTCGTCAATGAAATCCTTATGTCTACTCATCAAGCATCCCCACAAGCAAAAGCTTCTTGAACAGTCATTTGTCAAACGCAAAAATCCCACCTCCTCAATTACGAATTACGAATTACGAATTATGTCCATGCGTGTCGCTTATGTTCTCAAACGTTATCCCCGCTATTCTGAAACCTTTGTTGTTAATGAAATTTTGGCTCATGAAGCGGCTGGCATAGATATAAAAATTTTCGCTTTAAGACCACCATCAGACACGCACTTTCAAAATATTATTTCCCAGGTGCGTGCGCCTGTCACTTACATTCGCAAGCCACTTCAAGGACGGGTGAGCGATTCCCTCAATAGTCTCGCACCTACAGCCGCTAGCTATTTTTGGGCGGAATTACAAGAAGCAAGTCAAGTTATCCCTGATTTTTGGTCAAAATTGGCATTTGCTCAAGGTGAGAAAGCTAGCACTGTCTACCAAGCTGCATGGTTAGCACGAGAAGTAAAACTCAAAGGTATTACGCATTTGCACGCTCATTTCGGCACTGTAGCCACTAGCGTAGCTCGCCTAGCATCCCACTTTACAGGCGTTCCCTATACTTTCACCGCTCATGCTAAAGATATCTTTCATGAAAGCGTGGAATTTGCGGATATGGAACGTAAGCTAAAGGATGCAGCTAGTGTAGTGACTGTCAGTGACTATAATCTCAAATATCTGGAGAAAATATACAATCTAGCTGCAAACCAAGTTCAACGCATCTATAACGGGTTAGATTTGCGACAGTTACGATATTCTTCTCCGGCTGAACGTCCACCATTAATTATCTCAGTTGGTCGGTTAATTGAGAAGAAAGGGCTATCTGTTTTAATAGATGCTTGTGCGATTCTCAAGCAGAAAAATTATGAGTTTCAGTGTCAAATCGTTGGTACTGGTGCTTTAGAATCAACTTTGCGGCAGCAGATTCAGGATTTAGGATTGCAATCTTGTGTGCAAATTGTCGGTGCGCGTCCCCAAAATGAGGTGTTTGATTTGGTACAGCAGGCTGCTGTGTTTGCCGCGCCTTATGTGATTGGTAAAGATGGTAATCGGGATGGTTTACCTACGGTTTTACTGGAAGCTATGGCTCTGGGAACTCCCTGTGTTAGTACGGTGGTGACGGGTATCCCTGAAGTCGTGCGTGATGGGGAGACTGGGTTGATTGTAGGGCAATATGATGCGGAGGAATTAGCCACTGCTCTTGGGCAACTTCTGAAAGATCCGGCTTTGCGGGTGAGGTTGTCTACTCAGGCTAGGGAGTTGATTGAGTCGGAGTTTGATATTTGTCGTAATACGGCGGTTTTGAGGGAGTTATTTTTCACGCAGAGACGCGGAGGCGCGGAGGAGGTATGAAGGTGAGAGTTGCTTATGTTTGTGCTGATGCGGGGATTCCTGTTTTTGGGCAGAAGGGTTGCTCTATTCATGTGCAGGAGGTGATCCGGGCTTTAAAAGGGCAAGGTGGACAGGTTACATTGTTTGCTACTCGGATTGGGGGAGAGTTACCGGCAGATTTGGCTGATGTGGTGGTGCATCAACTTCCACCTGTTCCTAAGTTAGAACGGGCGATTCGTGAGCAGGTTGCTTTGGGGATGAATCCGGATTTACGGTTGAGTTTGGAGAAGTTTGGCTCTTTTGATTTGATTTATGAGCGTTATTCTCTCTGGAGTTATGGCGCGATGGAATATGCCCAAGCGATGGGTGTTCCTGGTTTGTTGGAGGTTAATTCGCCTCTGATTATCGAACAGGCACAGCATCGGGGTTTGATTGATCGTGAAAGTGCGGAAGCTGTGGCGCGTCGGGTGTTTTCAGCCGCTACAGGATTGATTGCTGTTTCCGATGCGGTGAAAAGTTACTTGCTGGATTATGTGGATGGTAGCAAGGTTCATGTGATTCCTAATGGTGTTAATCCTCATCGCTTTTCTAATCTGCGTTCTGCAAGTCAATCAGATAGTTTTACAGTGGGTTTTGTCGGTACTTTGAAACCTTGGCATGGATTGCCCATCCTGACGGAAGCTTTTAGTCTACTGCATCAACGTGTTCCCCATGCCAAACTCTTGATTGTTGGTGATGGCCCGGAACGGGAAACTCTGGAAGTTGAATTAGTTGCACGGGGATTAGATGTTCATACTCAATTTACAGGTGCGGTGAATCCTGATAAAATTCCTCAGTTATTAGCTGCAATGGATGTGGCTGTCGCACCCTACGCCGCACAATCTGATTTTTACTTCTCGCCGTTGAAAGTGTATGAATACATGGCGGCTGGTTTACCTGTAGTTGTTAGTCAGATTGGACAATTGACAGACTTGATTGATCCGGGGGTGAATGGTATGCTTTGCCCTCCTGGTGATGCGATCGCTTTAGCTGACGCATTAGAACAATTATGGCGATCGCCTAATCTGCGTCACAGTTTAGGACAGGCGGCGCGTGAAACCGTGATAGCTCATCATACTTGGGATGCGATAGCTCAACAAATTCTGCATATAGCGTCTCCATTATCGGTGGAGGTGAAACGATAAATGCCAAAACCCAAAAAATTAGCTGTTCCCGGTTTGTGGGGAGTGCTGGCTTATTTCTGGCCTGATATTCGTCCCCAGTATGGACTACTTTTGGTTTCGGCGATCGCTTTAATTGCAGATGTCGGACTCCGGGTATTAGAACCTTGGCCGCTCAAGTTTGTCTTTGATTACGTTCTCCTGCGTGGCGAAAGGCTTAATACTCTTCCCCTGATTACTAGTCTAGAACCAATCACATTACTGACACTCTCAGCCGTTGCAGTCTTACTCATCACAGGCTTACGCGCCCTGGCTGCCTATTGGAGTACCGTGGGATTAGCCATAGTCGGTAGCCGAGTTATGGCGAAGGTGCGGAATCATTTATATTGTCATCTGCAAAATTTATCTTTGGCTTATCACACCAAAGCCCGTAGCGGTGATTTAATTATCCGTGTCAGTAGCGATGCTAGCCGTCTACAAGAGATTATGATTACGGCAGCATTACCCCTAATAGTCAGCATTCTCTCTCTATTTGGCATGATCGGGGTGATGTTTTGGATGAATCGCAGCCTCACCCTGCTTTCACTCATCACACTACCGTTCTTTTGGTTAGTTACAAACCGACTCAGCCAGCGCATCAAAGATTCCTCATTAAAGCAACGTCAACAAGAGGGTGCTGTAGCAGCGACGGCGGCTGAGTCTATTGCAGCGATTAAATTAGTGAAAGCCCTCTCCCTACAGGATGCTTTTGCACGGGTATTTGCTCAACAAAATCAGAGTAGTTTGAAAGAAAGCGTCAAAACCCAACGCCTAGCGGCTCACTTGGAACGTACCGTTGATGCGGTAATTGCAATGGGAACAGCAATCATTTTATGGTACGGCTCTTGGTTGGCTTTAAGAGATGCTTTAACCCCTGGGGATGTGCTGATATTCCTTACCTACCTGAAGAATGCCTTTAAGCCAGTGCAGAACTTCGCTAAGTATACTGGACGACTAGCTAAAGCTGCGGCTTCTGGTGAGCGTATTTTAGATGTGTTAAATCAGAAACCAGATATCAGTGATTTACCGGTTGCCTTCCCCGCCCCAATTTTCCGGGGTGCGGTGCGTTTTGATCACGTCCACTTTGCCTATGACTCAGGACGCGTTTTACTGGAAGACATCAATTTAGACATTCAATCGGGACAGCAAATAGCGATTGTGGGGACTTCTGGTGGTGGTAAATCGACGTTAGTGAGTTTATTATTACGGCTTTATGATCCCACATCTGGGCGGGTGATGATTGATGGGCGGGATATTCGAGAATATACATTGGCATCATTCCGTTCCCAAATTAGTGTAGTTTTGCAAGATAGTCTCTTGTTTGCTGCAAGTATTAGAGAAAACATTGCTTACGGGATTGCTGGGGTGTCTGATGCGGAAATTGAAGAGGCGGCGCGTTTAGCTCATGCTCATGATTTTATCCAAGCTTTACCGCAAGGATATGACACCCTGGTGGGGGAAAGAGGCGCAACTCTTTCGGGGGGACAAAGACAACGGATTGCGATCGCTCGTGCTGCTATTCGTCAAGCTCCTATCTTGATTTTAGATGAGCCTACTACGGGGTTAGATAAGGAGAGTGAGAAGGCTGTAATTGATGCGTTGCAAAGGTTGTCTGCACATCGCACGACTTTTTTGATTACTCATGATCTAGATTTTGCTACTCGTGCAGATATGATTGTTTATCTGGAAAATGGGCGGATAGTGGAACAAGGTTCTCATCTGGAATTGATGCACAAACATGGGCGTTATGCGGCTTTGTATGAGGTGCAGGCTTCTTTGAGGGTTTAGAGAGGGGAGATAAGAGAATTTTTTTAACGCGGAGGGGCGCGGAGGTATGCGCGGAGGTACGCCGAGTATGGATTTTAGTGATGGGAAGATGCCTTTTTTGGCGGATGCGGTTGATCGGGTGCGGGTGGAGGAGTGTTTTGAGGGGTGTTTGGACATAGCTAAAAATTGTCGTGTGCAGAATGTCCGGGTGATTCGTCATAAGTTGGGGCGGCGTTGTTTGATTGAATATGAGTTGATTGATGATGCGGGGGAAGTCATTACGTTAATTGGGAAGGTGAGGGCTAAGGGAACTGATTTTCATAGTTATCAGTTACAGAAATCTCTCTGGGAATCTGGATTTGGTGATGATAGTCCTGATGGGATTTCTGTCCCTGAAACTGTGGGTGTGATTCCTGAATGGCAAATGTGGTTGCAGCGTAAGGTTGAGGGGGTGACTGCTACTCAAATGCTCTCACAAACTAACGGTATTTTACCTGCAAAACTCATTGCTGAAGCTGCTTATAAATTGCACCAAGCTAATATTCTTCCTCGTCGTTCTCATAGGATGTCAGATGAATTAAGAATTTTGCATGAACGGATTCCATTAGTTATGGAACAATATTCACAATGGCAAGCACGTTTAGAACGCATATTAGCAGCTAGTGATGATTTAGGAGAAAACACGCCAGAACCAAAAATTTGTGGGATTCATCGTGATTTTTATCCTGATCAAGTCATTATTAATAATTCTCGTTTGTATCTACTTGACCTAGATTTATATTGTGCAGGTAATCCGGCAGTTGATATCGGTAATTTCATCGCTCATCTGCAAGAATACAGTCTGCGTAATTTTGGTAATTCCCAATTATTACAAGAGTATGAAAATGCTCTAACTACAAGATTTATTCAGCTTACAGGCGATGAACTTTTACCTGCAATTAAAACCTATACTACCCTAACATTAGTCCGACATATTTACATAAGCACCCAATTTCTTGAACGTCGTCCTTGTACCGAAGCATTATTAAATCTCTGCGAACAGCAACTCAATATAACTCGTAATTCGTAATTAATTATATAGCGTTTCCTAATCTGCTGAGGTACTGAGTAGTACACCACTAATAAAATAGAGGAAACTCCGCGCCCCTCTGCGTTAGAAAACATTAGTTATGTACCTCACGTAACTAGGAATCGCTATAAATTTAGTGACGCAGATTTTGATTTTCAGGAGATATAATTAATGGGTTCAATTTTTTGTCAGCAAATACACCTGAGTTGTTTAATCATTGCAATTATTTTTAGTAGTATAGCTAAAGTTAGTGCAACAACTATTCCAGTAGGAGAAAATAGTAAATTAAATAAAATTATATTAGTTTCTCAATTAACGGATATTACCCGTGATAGTTGGGCATTTCAGGCACTACAAGCATTAATTGAGCAATATGATTGTGTTAGTCAGGAGAATACTGACAATCAAAGCATGACTAGATATGAATTTGCCACTAAATTAAATGCTTGTATTCTCAAGATAAATAATAGTAACTTTGATAAATTTAATCGAGAAACGTTAACTACAATCCAAAAACTACAAACAGAATTTTCTGCGGAATTAGCAATTTTTAGCAACCGCATAAATTTATTAGAAAACAAGATATCTGCATTAGAAACACAACAGTTTTCGCCCCAAGTTGAGCTAGAGGGAGAGATTATCTTTGCTGTGAGTGGAGTCGCTGGTGGGAAAAAAATTTATATTGGTACAGTTCGGACAACTTTTACCTTCTAAGTATCAGTAAGTGGAAGAAGTCCGAGGAGTAGATAGAGATGAGGTAAAATTTCTACCTCACCACTCCTAACTCACCACTCCTATCTCCTAACTCAGCACTCAGCACTCCTAACTCAGCACTCCTATTAATCCTCATATAAATCAACTTGAAGATTACCATTACTATCAAGATATAATTCTTCTTCGAGTTCTCCGTCAGTAATATCTACTTCATAAAATATGCCTTTAGGCGTAATTTCAATTTCATATTTTGTGACAATAAATCCAGGGCGTTTTTCCTTGATGCGTTCTAATACAATAGGAGGAAATTCTTTCTCCGTCACATAGTATTCCGTTTCTAGCCATTCCCCGGTTGCGGAAAATTCTGCTTCGTATTGGATATTATCTTCAGTAAAAACTGCCTCATAACCGTAATCATGTCTTTGCCAGGTATGAGGAATATCAGGATATTTCGCTTGGAAAGCTGCTTTTACGGATGGAGGAACTACTATGGATTTTGGCTGATTTGGGGAATAGTAACAAGCTAATAAAAATGTTAAGAGAGATAAACTAATAACACTGCAAATAATTGATTTAATTGCTGTAATTTTCACTGACATTATTGAATTAATGTTCTTATTTGGGGTGATTCCAACGGTAAGGTAATTGTGAAGACAGATCCTGCTCCTAGTTCACTTTCTAGGGTAATTTGTCCGCCGTGTGCTTCAGCAATGACTTGCACAATGGATAATCCTAACCCAGCACCATCAGAACGACGGCGACTGTTTGCAGCACGAGCAAAACGCTGAAAAATTCTCTGTTGATCAGCTGGTGCAACACCTACTCCTGTGTCACGTACCCAAAAGCTGATTTTACCCCGGTGAATCATTGAACCCAGAGCAATTGTATCAGTGTTGTTTGTATGTTGAGTAGCATTTTGTGCCAAATTCATCATAGCCTGAGTCAGACGTTGACGGTCTCCAACAATTTTACCTCTGGCAACAGCTTCAAGTCGCCATTTGCGATCGCCAAGCCCTTTAACTTTAGCAAATAATTCTTCAGTGAAAATGCTAACATCAACTGTTTCTAACTGCAAAAAATCTGGACGCTCCGCCTTTGCTAGTAACATCAAATCATTGACAAAGCGGTTCATCCGTTCTAACTCATCCATTACTATAGATAGAGTTTCTTGTATTTCCTGCGGTTCATTACCCATCAATTCTAAATGACCACGAATGATAGTAATAGGTGTGCGCAGTTCGTGTCCAGCATCGTTAATAAAATTGTGTTGACTGGTAAAAGCTTCTTGCAACCTATCCATCATGTCATTAAAAGTAGCTCCTAATTCTGCTAGTTCTCCACTACCATCTATAGTGATGCGTTGATTTAAATCTGTTTCAGTAATTGTGCGAGCCGTCTGAGTTAGTAAGCGCAAAGGTGCAAGAATTTTTCCCGCAGCAAACCAAGCTAAAACTAAAGCAAATAGCACAACAACTACACTCACCTGAACAATCACTGCTAAAGCTTCTAACACTTCTCCACGTTCCCCAGCCGTGGTGTGAGCAACGACTAACACTCCCATGACTTCGCCGTCAATTTTTACAGGTTGAGCCTGATAAAGGATACTATCAACTTCACTCCCAAGGATGACCTTTTCTCCTTGCGCTGGTTTTGTTAACCTTGCCCAATCTAGAATGATTTTTGCATCTCTATCCATTTCTTTTGGTCTAGCTCTAGGACTTGATTTATAAAATCTTTCGTCCATTAATGCAATCAAAAAGGCATCATCTTCTGGGAGTTGATTGGCTAAGAAAGCATCAAAAAAATTTCTTAACTCTGTTTTTGTCTTTGGGGGCTTCCGTAGACGGGTATCATTGTTTCTAAGTTTATCAATAACTTCAAGAATTTCTTCATCCAGAGGCTCAGAATTGTTACTTTTACCCCTAATTAATTGCTCAAATATTTCTATCTTTTCTCTTGCTTCATCATTTACACGCTGATCAACTTGTGCATATAAAGCCTGACGAATTGCAGGAATAAAAACCAGAAAAATCACAAATAAAATTATCGCATACCAGGCCAAAATCCTTGTACGCGTAGCCCAAAAAAAGCCTCGACGATGTTTTATATATGTTTTCGCTATTGTAGTTTGATTGTTCAGCACTAATCTCAGACTGTCGGGATTAAATAGAGAAACTTGAGATTTGTCTCTCTTTGGTTGTTTCCCCATATAAACTATAAATTTGTGGGTTTTATACGTGTTAAAAATTGGGATTTGAAATATTAAATCTAAAAGCCCAATCTTTACATCCAAAATTCCGGTCATATAGGGAACACACACATCTTACGACAGAATTTATATTCTGTAGATCAGGCGAAAAGGTTACAATCGAACCTATAGCGTTTATTCATCACATCGGGTATATCATAGCCGCCTCCTTGCTTCCGGGGAGGCGGTTAGGGGCGGAGTTATTGTACCCCACTCAACCGATAAACACTGTATGTTTATTAGTTTCTAATTATCAGATGAAAAAATCATGAAGCTTTGATGAGAAAATTCTCATGTTCGCAGACGATAACCCATACCTCTGACAGTTTCAATTAGGTCACTACCTAATTTTTTGCGTAAATAACCCACATAAACATCAACAATATTTGAGCCTGGGTCATAGTCATAACCCCATACCCTATCCAATAATTGTTCACGACTCAAAACTTGCCCAGGATGGCGAAGGAAGGTTTCTGCAAGCGTAAATTCCCTTGCGGGTAACTCTACTATGTTTTGACCCACTTTTACTTTACGCGATCGCAAGTCTAAAACCACATCCCCAAACTTCAGTACCATCTCTTCGGTAGCTTGACTGTTACCACTATTACGCAACCTAGCTTTTATCCGTACTAACAATTCTTCAAACCGGAAAGGCTTAGTTACATAGTCATCTGCACCAGTTTCAAAGCCTACGACTTTATCTTGAATGTCATCACGGGCAGTTAAAATAATGACTGGAAAATTTTCTCCTTGTCCACGTAGTTCTGCCAATACATCTAAGCCATCTTTCCCAGGAAGCCCCAAATCCAAAATCATTAAATCAAAACAGCTACTTAAAGCCATATTAGTGGCAGAATGGGCATCAACGGCTAAAGACGTTATAAAGCCATGAGAACGCAATCCTTTCTCAATAAAAGCCGCTATGCGGGGTTCATCTTCCACAATGAGAATTCGATTCATCCGATGCAACCTATGGTGATGGTTCTAAAGGTAAGACAACCATAAAACTAGAACCTGTTCCCAATCCCCTGACCTATCCCCTGACCTATCACCTGACATATCCCCTGTCACCTGTCACCTGTCACCTGTCACCTGTCACCTATCCCCTATCACCTGTCACCTTCAAACCAGACTATCCCCCCCTGATTGACTAATTACTAATCGTAAAACTGATAAACCTAAAATAATCAAAAATAGCACTAATCCGATTGTACAAGCATAGGTAATTTCTAAATTACTAAATGCTTGTTCATAGAGATAATAAACAATTGTTTTGGAACTATTAAGAGGGCCACCTTGAGTCATAATAAAAACTTCTTCAAATACCTTAGTCGCGGAAATGGCTGAAATGACTGCGACTAATGCTAAGTAAGGCTTCATTAAAGGTACAGTAATATCCCAATGTTTGCGAATACCATCTGAACCATCAATAGCGGCAGCTTCATATACATCTGCTGGAATTGATTGCAACCCAGCTAAATAAATCACCATGTAATAACCTAGTCCTTTCCAAATGGTGACAGCCATAACACTAGCTAGAGTAATGGGTACGATGCCGAAAATTTTCGCCGAACTAGTCAGCCAGGGAATACCCTCTGGGAACAGACCTAACATTTTGAGGAATTGATTTAGTAACCCATTTTCTGCATATAGCCACTTCCAAGCTATCCCCGCAACGACCATAGAAATAACTACTGGCGTATAATATGCTGCTCGAAACCAATTAATTCCTCGTAATTTTTGATTAACTAAAATTGCCAATCCTAAAGGAAAAATAACTAGAATGGGAACTACACCAACAAGATAAAAAAACGTATTTTCTAAAGTTTTCCAAAAAACGGCATCTTGCCACAAACGGAGGAAGTTTTTAATTCCTATCCATTGGGGTGGTAGGCTGAGGTCTTCGTAGCTAGTAAAGCTGAGGTAAAAAGCTTGTAGTGCAGGCCAGAATACAGTTAAGCCCAGCAGAATCAAAGCCGGCAGTAAAAATAAATAAGGAGTTAGTTGCCGTTTGATGACTATCCAATCTTTAGACGTTAATTGTTTCATAAAATATTTATATTCGCTGATTACACCAGCCTGGGAAGGCAAACTAGTTGGGCATCTCTTCATCAATAAATGGTATCAGCTATTCTAATTTTTCTACGGCTTGCTGTATAGTAATCAGACTCTTCTCCCCCTGCTCCCCCTGTACTGTCAGCGATTGATTCCCCTTTACCTCCGCAAATTTTTTGATCAGTAGTGTCTCAATTTCATGGGCAGCTAAAGGGTGAGAAAATAAATAACCTTGACCAAATTCACATCCAAGTTGCTGTAACCGTTGGAGTTGCTGCTGTGTTTCAATACCTTCTGCCACAACTGCCAATCCCAGTTGATTGCTGAGTGTGATGATAGTTTTGACGACTTGATAATTTCTCTGCCCCTCCTCCATTTGGTTAATAAAGGAACGATCAATTTTCAAGGTGTCGGCTGGTAATCGATGCAGATAATTGAGTGATGAATATCCAGTACCAAAATCATCAATGCTGATTTGGATTCCTAGTGTTTTTAACTGCTCTAATACGATGATTGTCTCAGTTATATTCTCAATCAGAATACTCTCAGTAATTTCTAGAGTGAGACAATTACCGTCTAAACCAACTTGAGTCAGAATTTCTTCTACATCCCTAACTAAAGTAGCTTTGCAGATATCTTGAACTGAAAGATTCACACTTACCTTGAGAGCTAATTTACTATCAAACTGAGTTTGCCAATTTCTTAGTTGTTGACAAGAGGTTTGGAGTACCCAATGATCTAGAGGGACAATCAGACCTGTTTCTTCAGCTACGGGAATAAATTCTGTAGGAGAAACAAAGCCGCGAGTTGGGTGTTGCCAGCGTACTAATGCTTCAACACCGATCAAATTATTGTTATTGAGATCAATAATTGGTTGATAGTAAACGATAAATTCTTGTCGTTCCAGTGCTTTTCGCAGGTCACTTTCTAAATTGAGTCGTTTCAGTGCCTGGATGTGCATCTGGGTATCAAAAATTTTATAGCAGCTTTTCCCTTGAGCCTTAGCTCGATACATGGCAAGATCAGAATCTCGCAGTAAATCTGAGGCTTGATGATAACGGGCTGTTCCTAATACTATGCCAATGCTCGTGGTGATAAATACTTCATGTCCGTTAAGCATTAATGGAGTTTGAAATTCTGCTAAAATCCGCTTGGCAACCATGACGGCTTCTTCAATGTTTTCTACGCGTTCAAGTAGAATCACAAACTCGTCACCACCTAAGCGAGCGGCCAGATCCATGAGACGAATTTTGGATTTTAGCTTCTGGGCAATGATATTTAGAAGTTGATCTCCGGCTAAATGTCCCAAGCTGTCATTAATGATTTTAAATCGATCCATATCGAGAAACAAAACCGCGAAATGATAGTTTTCAAGTCGCTTGGTGCGCTTAATAGCTGATTCCAATCGCTCCATGAGCAACTTACGATTAGGTAAGTTAGTTAGAGAATCATGTAGCGCGTTGTAAAGTAGTTGTGCTTCTGCATCTTTGCGTTCACTAATATCGGTGATTGTGCCAACATACCCTGTGATTTTTCCGGCAATATCGGATTCGGCTACAGCTTGTCCAAACACCCAAGTCACAGTGCCATCAGGTTTTTGAAATCGATACTCTAGCTGAAAAGGACGATGTTCTCTGGCGGCAGAATACCACTCAATAAAAACTTTGTCTTTGTCGTCGGGATGAATACCTGTCACCCATCCAAACTGGATGGCTGTTTCAGAAGTTAACCCAGCAATCTTGCACCAGCGTTCATTGACGTAAAGGCAATTTCCTTGCACATCGGTACGAAAAATGCCCACTGGAGCGGCGGCGGCTAAAGAAGCATACCGTTGTTGACTTTGGCGGAGGTGTGCTTCTGTTTGTTGTCGTTCTGCTAGTTCAGTTTGCAGTTGTTGGTAAGCAGTAGCTTGTTGAATCGCGATCGCCATTTGGGTAGAAAGCTGTTCTAATAAAGCTGTTTCTTCGGCTTCCCACTGTCGAGGGGCTTGGCTTTCAACGACATTCAGCAATCCCCACAGTTTATCACTGTTGATAATTGGCACTAAAATTTTAGCTCTAGTCTGTAAACGTTCTAGTAGTTGACGGTGACAATCGCTCATCTGTGTAGTGTGTATATCAGACACAACTCGAATTCGTTCTTGGCGATATATCTCAACCCAATTAGCCGCGAAACAAGAATCGTGAATTTGTTTGCCCAGATAAGAAACATGACCATTGGCTACCGATTCCGCAACCACAACCATGCTCCAGTCTGGTTGAAATTGCCAGATGTTGACGCGATCGCAGTGTAAAAGCGATCGCACTTGTATAACTGTCGTGTCAAGAATATCTTGCAGGTGCAGAGAAGACCGAATTTGGGTAGCAATAGTTGCAATTAACTTTTCCCGTTCGGCTTTGGCCTGGAGTTTAGCTGTCCGTTCTTGGATTTGCTGCTCTAATTCGGCGTTACGATTTTGCAGCAGTTCTAATTTCTCTGTTTCTAAGCAAGATATCCGATGTTCTAAGACTCCAACTAATTGATTTAACTCTAGAGGATTGAGGACTTTCAGAATACTAGTCTGGGTAACGATACCTAACAACTCGCCTTGCTTACCAATCACCACTAAGCGTTTGACCAAGTATTGCTGCATAATCTGTTGCACAATCCACAGCGAGTCTTGAGGACTGACTGAGAACACGGGTGTACTCATGACAACCTGTGCTTGTAAATTCTCAAAATTTAGTTTCAAGGCTTGAAACTGGACGATATCTCGCTCTGTGACAATGCCAACTGGTAATTGTATGAGTTTACCTTCTTTGTCTTGAAATCTTTCTTCTACAAGCACTACCGAACTTACCTGATGTTCTGCCATCAAGCAAGTTATAGCTAGCATAGAAACACTGGGATCAGCACAAATCACTTCCGAAGTCATGACATCGGCGACGACACGGAGGTGCAGCAAGTCTATGGGGCGGGACAATTGCCGCAAGCTTTCATGGGTGAGTATGCCGACGATTTGGTTCTGCTCGTCAACTAGTGGTAGGTGGCGAATCTGATATTGCTGGAGTAAATTGACGGCAAAGAACAGATCAGTAAATGCAGATTGCGGCAAGGAAATGACTGGATGTGCCATCACCTCACCAATTGTGAGATTTTCTAGCGATCGCTTTTGAGAACTGAGGCGAACTACATCTCGTTCCGTAAAAATGCCTAATAACTTATTGTCTTCTACAATCAACACGCAGCTCGAACGCGCCTCTAGGTATAAGGCGGCAAGTTCAGTATCTGCCTCTTGAGAAGATGAACATACAGCACGAATCCCACTCATTTGGGCGATCACTGCTACCACAGATGTATTTGGTGAAACTATTAGTGGGTTACGAACAATGGCAGATTCCAGATCAGCTTCTGTTAAAGCAGTCGATGATATGAACATTCGTGCAATGGTATGTAAAATTTCTTAACTTATCATGTTTATCATGCCCATCACATCAATGTACTTAACATATCGACATTAAGTAGAGAGTTCCGTTTCTTCAAAGACTTTTTTCAGGAGAGTCAAACTGTGTTCAATGTGTGATATCTGTTCTGGTGTGAGATCCTGTAAAATTTCAGCGATATGACCGCGAGTTTTTTCTTGGGATTGCTCTAACATCTGCTTTCCCTCTGGTGTTAAATTGAGAACTACTCGCCGCCGTTCTTGAGGATTGTCAGTACGTTGCACCAACAGGCGTTGTACTAGTCGTTCGATTGTCGTTGATGCTGTAGCACAGGTGACACCAAGATGATCTGCCACCTCAGATAATGAAGCACCAGGACGACGTTTGAGAAATGCTAGCGATCGCAATTGTGGTATAGAAATAGAATCAGGACTGTGAGTTCGCATATCAGTCCGGATAAACCGCATCAATAATGGAATCGTATCCATAACCCTGGCGGCACATTTTTGGGATTCGTTGAGGTTGGGCATGGGGCGTGGGGCATGGGGCATGGGGCATGGGGCATGGGGTATGGGTTATGAGGTATGGGACATAGAGTCAATATCTTATTCTCTGCTTCTCTACTTTTCCCAGTCCCTGGCGAGTGAGTTACGTCGTTCCCTGCAAAAGTGCAGTCCCCAATCCCAATCCCCAATTAATTTTAGTTTGCCTTATAACTTGCCCTTAATCTATCCTGATCAGAATATGAAAAAAGATTAAGACGAGTGGTGAGCAAAAAAATGCTAGAGAGCTTGACTGAAATTGCGGCCAAATTACAAATTAATTGGGTACTGCTAAATGCTGGCTTACAGTTTACTAGTTGGGGGTTATTTTCCTTATTGTTGGCGGAAATATTCAGAGACAGTTACCATGCGTTGTGTCATAAAGTCATTTGGCTAGGTAAATGGCACAACAAGCACCATATGGTATATCGACGGGATTTATCGATAGTTTCCTTAAAAGCTTATCAAGAATCCCAGCTTTACCATGACATTTTAGAATCAAGTCTGCTAGTAGTAGTATTAACAATTATTGCCCTCATTACCCAGAAAATAGGATTATGGCTGGGAGTAGTTTACGCCTGCACATTCTTGTTTGGTGCATCCCTACGATATTTCCAAGGGTCAATAGATACAGACTATAATCATCTACCAGGGCCTTTAGAGAAAAGCCCTTCAGTTTGGTGGGTGAATCGATCTTACCATTGGCGACACCATTTTGATGATGTCAATGCTTACTACAGTGGAGTATTTTCCTTGGTAGATAAGATATTGGGAACAGGACTTTCTTTAAAGGGTAAAACCATCGCTGTCACGGGTGCATCAGGTGCTTTAGGACAAGCGTTAACGGCAGAGTTGCTCAAGCATAATGCTAAAGTTGTGGCATTAACCACTAACCCAGATAAATTACCAACCGATAATGGTTTGAAAATAATTCCCTGGGAATTAGGTAATGAAGCAGAACTCAAAGTAAGTTTAGAAAAAGTAGATATTTTGATTATCAACCACGGTGTTAATGTCTACGGCAATCGGACATCACAAGCCATTAACTCTTCATATGAAGTCAATACTTTTTCTGCTCTCAGGTTGATGGATATATTTTTGACAACAGTCACAGGGCCACAAGCAAAAGCCACTAAGGAAATCTGGGTGAATACGTCTGAGGCTGAGGTATCCCCAGCACTGAGTCCACTTTATGAACTCAGCAAACGCACTTTAGGAAATTTAGTAACTCTTAAACGCTTGGATGGCGATTGCATAATTCGTAAATTAATTTTAGGGCCTTTTAAAAGCCAACTTAATCCTTATGGTGTGATGTCAGCACACCAAGTAGCTCGCGCTATTTTATTTTTAGCCCGCCGCGATTTCCGTAATATTATTGTGACGATCAATCCTTTGACTTATTTACTTTTTCCTATCAAAGAAGTGAGCAGCTGGTTATACTACCGAATTTTCAGCAAGACACTTCAGAGTTAAGATACAGCAAATCTTATTTCATTTGTGAGCATGGAGAGACTTCAGAAACCCCTGATTCCAAAAAACAGGGGTTCTGGATTGCTATAAACTCCCTGTGTCAACCCAATTGAAAATATAAAATTAAAAAATTCCAATCAGTGGAGGCTTGTACCCAAAATTAATTAAGTAAAAATAATTTTTCTTAATTTTTACTTAAAACTGGTAAAGATATCAAAGTTATGCAGCTAAAAGGCTAGTTTTAAAACAGCAAATCTAAAATCATGTAAGTATTTTTAATCAAAAAATAAGATGAATTTAAACAACTACATAAAAAATATAACTCTGACTTTTCACGTTATGTGAAAAAACTAACGCGAAACCTAACCCCCTAACCCCCTTCCCTAGTAGGGAAGGGGGAAAATTTAAAACCTCTCCCCTACAAAGAGCTACGGTGTACACACATCTTTGTGCTAGGTGCAAAATGTGATTTGATCCCCCCTAACCCCCCTTGAAAAAGGGGGGAACTAGAATCAAAGTCCCCCTTTTTAAGGGGGATTTAGGGGGATCAAAACGATGCAGGATAAGTTGATCAGACTTGTGTGTATACCGTAGCCTACAAAGAGAGAGGTACTCTAGCGAGTTCGCTCTTCTCTGCGAGAGGCTGCGCCAAAGCGTTCTCGTAGAGTAGTCGCTCCGCGTCTTTGGAGAGGGGTTTTCCAGATTCCCTAAAACTTAATTAGTTGTAAAATTCTAACAGCAAAGGATTGATATGCGTCTACCCATGATTATTAGTGCAGGATTGCTGCTTTCTTTAAGTGTGAATTTGCCCGTGATGTCTCAATCTACTGTAGAAATAGCACAGTTATCATTTAGTAAGAACCTTAACTTAGAATTAAGACGATTAAAGTTTAATCGTCGGTTATGGAACAGCCAAAATATTTCTAACTATCGCTATACATTTAGTAATGGTTGCTTTTGTATACCAGATGCTAGAGGCCCAGTAGTTATTGAAGTTCGTAATGGACAAACAGTTTCTATTACTTCTGTTGCTACTAATCAACCAGTTGATCCGCAATTTTTCAGACAATACAGTACAATTCCCAAACTTTTTAATGTGATTCAGGATGCTATTCAACGTCAAGCATCTAGCTTAACTGTGCAGTACAATGCTGCATATGGCTATCCTACTCAAATTAATGTTGATTACAACAGTCAAATAGCCGATGAAGAAATATATCTCACAATTGAGAATTTTGAAATAATTCAGTAATCAGAAGTCAGAAATCAGAATCATATCCTGACTTCTGATTTCTGAACCTAATCAGCAGATTATAAAATGTAAAGCTATTTTTTAGCTGTTTTTTAATAATTAATGAAGATTTGTTGTACAGTATTTCCATAAACTTAATTGGTAGAAATAGTAGCTCATAAAACCTATGAATAGACCAATTCGGATTCTGTTACAAACCACGATTCACACGCATGAAGATGACTGGAGTATTTTTCGATTTTCTCTATTACAAGAATATTTAACATCTATTAAAGATGAAACAGGTAAACCATTATTTGCAGTTACAGGACGCGATCGCCTATCAGATGCAGCCGGGGATGATCCGATTTTAAGTAGTCTAGATCAATCAGATTTTGATGAACTTTGGTTATTTGCGCTAGATGTCGGCGATGGTTTAACAGCAAAAGATATTGCTGGTATTAATGCTTTTAGAAAGCGGGGTGGGGGAATTCTCACAACACGAGATCATCAAGATATGGGTTGTTCTATGTGTGGACTAGTAGATATAGGTGATCTCCACTATTTCAACACTCAAAATCCCGATCCTGACGATTCTCGTTGGAGTCGTGATGATCCACACACCACTTATATTTCCTGGCCGAATTATCATTCGGGAGCGAATGGCGACTATCAAAAAATCATTCCTGTCGAACCTGTTCATCCGCTATTGCAAAATCCTCATTCACCTACTGGGTTGATTGAATTTTTCCCAGCCCATCCCCATGAGGGCGGTATTGGAGTCAAATCGGATTTAGATGCGCGTGTAATTGCATTAGGTCAAAGTCTAGTCACAGGGCGGACATTCAATTTAGTGGTGGCGATGGAGCATTACACAGACGCACAGGGAAAACGACTAGGGCGAGCGATCGCTAATTCTAGTTTCCATCACTTTGTTGATTACAATTGGGATATTGCCAAAGGTTGTCCTTCATTTGTAGATGAACCACCAGGAACGGGTATGAAAACCGAACCACAAGCTTTAGAAGATATCAAAACCTATGTGCGTAATGCCGCTTTGTGGTTAGCAGAGTAAGTCAGTTTTGCATTTTAGCTATCTCTCTTACCCTAAACCCCTACACCCTATTTTCAAAATAGTACGGTCATTCCCCAAAATTCGGTCAAGATAGCCCTTGGGTAAATTTGCTAGAGTTAACACACCGGGATTTTTTCAGTCAAATCTCTGATAACGCCAGTAGACGAGGCTATTCATGCTTACAAGTACGCTACTTCTCTCTAATCAACTCCCCAACCTCCAATACTCTTCCACACCAGAGCGATTCGATGAAACTTGGGAAGCACCCTTAGCTACCCTTCTGGGTTTAGGACGCGCTGCTGGTGCTGACTTTATAGAATTATTTTTAGAACGCCGCAACTACATTAGTAGTTTGGCAGAAGACGATACAATTACCAGCATTTCACCCAGTCTATCTACAGGTGCGGGAGTCAGAGTATTTCGTGGCAAAGCCGACTGCTACGTCAGCACCAATGATTTATCATTTTCTGGCTTAAAAGCGGCATTAGAAAAAGGGCTATCTATCTTAGGCTTACAACTACCAACCTCTAACGCCTTCATCCCAGAAATTAACCTCGAATTATTTAGAGATTACGCTACCAAACGCGGTAAGGATGGCTGGCTACCTCTATGCAGTTCTATCCGGGAAATGGGCGAAATCCTCCTTGATGGTACTGCCTACTTGAATCGCAAAGCCAGCCATGTGCAGTCCCGCCGTGCCAGCTATTTCCGCGATTGGCAAGAAGTATTAGTGGCAGCCAGCGATGGCACTTTTGCCCGTGATATTCGCCTAACTCAATCAGTCGGTTTTAACCTGCTGTGTGCTGACGGTGCAAATCGTACCTCCATAGGTGAACGGGCTGGTAATACCAGTGATGCCAACTTCCTGAGAACGTGGGACTATCAACAATCCGCCGAGCAAATTGCCGAATCTGCTGGCAAAATGCTCTACGCCGATTATGTGGATTCAGGTAATTACCCCATCATCATGGCGAATCACTTTGGTGGTGTAATTTTCCATGAAGCCTGCGGACACCTGCTAGAAACTACCCAAATCGAGCGTAAAACTTCCCCCTTTGCCGATAAAAAAGGCGAAAAAATTGCCCACGAAAGTTTGACAGCTTGGGATGAAGGCCGCGCAGATAATGCCTTCGGGACAATCGACATGGATGACGAAGGTATGCCTGCTCAAAGAACCCTATTAATTGAAAAAGGTGTTCTCAAGAACTTCCTAGCAGATAGAACTGGTTCTTGGCGTACTTCCCACCCCAGAACAGGTAGTGGTCGCCGCCAAAATTATACCTTCGCTGCGGCTAGCCGGATGCGTAATACTTATATCGCTCCCGGTGACTACAAGGTAGAAGATTTATTTGCCTCTGTAGATAAAGGTATTTACTGCAAAAAGATGGGCGGTGGTAGTGTTGGGGCTACTGGTCAATTTAACTTTAGTGTGGATGAAGCCTATTTGATTGAAAATGGCAAAATTACCAAGCCACTCAAGGGTGCTACCCTCATTGGTGAAGCCAAGGAGATTATGAACAAAATTTCCATGTGTTCCCAAGATTTGGAAATTGCCCCTGGTTTCTGTGGTTCTGTCAGTGGTAGTATCTACACCACCGTAGGACAACCCCACATCAAAGTTGATTCTATTACCGTCGGTGGACGCTAAAGAATTTTAGATTTGCAATTTGTTCGTAGTCCAATATTTGTAGGGTGCGTTAACAGAGTAACGCACCAATTATTGATCTGAATCATGGTGCGTTACGGCTTGCGCCTAACACACCCTACTACCGACAAACTTATCAATTTGAATTTTGAATTTTTATGCCCAACATTACTGAAATAGCAAGTTACGCCAAGGAAAATGCAGAAAAGCTTGGCATCAAAAAATTTGACATTTATGGCTCAACTGTAGATGAAACCAGTGTGCAAGTTGACCAAGGTGAGCCAAAACAAGTTAAAGCTTCCAATCGCTCTGGTGTGACTGTCCGTGTTTGGAATGAAGATAATACAATCGGTATCACTAGCACCACTGATGTAGATCCCCAAGGATTGGAATTGGCTTTAAAAACGGCTTACGAAGCCAGTTTCTTTGGTGTTAAAGAACACGTCCCCGATTTTAGTCCAGAGGCTACTGTACCACTAGCGAAAACACTTGATGAAAAAGCACCTCAAGCACCCGTATCAGAACTTATAGAAAAACTGCTGGTGGCTGAAAAAGGATTACTAGCTACTCATGCAGCAATTATAGGAGTACCTTATAACGGTTTGGCACAAAGAGATATTGATAGGTTCTATCTCAATAGTGATGGTGCTTTGAGAAAAGATTCTCTTTCTGTATCTTCGGTTTATCTGTATAGTAAAACCGAGGAAGAAGGCAAAAAACCCCGCAGCGCAGGGGCTTATAGAGTCAATCGCAGGTTAGAAAATTTAGACATTGATGGTTGTATCCAGGAAACTGCTGAAAAAACTATCAGTCATTTGAACTACGAAAAAATTAAGACTGGTAAATATCAAGTAGTGTTCTCCCCGGAGGCTTTTTTAAGTCTTTTGGGTGCGTTTTCTAATTTGTTTAATGCCCAAAGTATTCTGGATAAACAAAGCTTATCTACTCCCGATGATTTGGGTAAACAAATTGCTACATCTTTAATTTCAGTCTATGATGATTCCTTGCATCCAGCTAATATAGGTGCAGAAACATTTGATGGGGAAGGTACACCAACTCGTCAAGTGAAGTTAATAGAAAATGGTGTTTTAACAAGTTTTCTGCACAGTGCTGGCACTGCTAAAAGACTGAATGCTCAACCCACTGGTAATGCTAGTATTGGTGCAAAGGTTAGCGTTAGTCCCAATTTCTATCATGTGTTTGCAGCCGGCAGTTCTGAGCAGGAATTGAGCTTAGAAACTGCTGAAAATGTGATTTTAGTTGATGAATTACACGCTCTCCATGCTGGTGTGAAATCTTTGCAAGGTTCATTTTCTTTGCCGTTTGATGGTTGGCTAATTAACAAAGGTGAGAAAACAAGTATTGAATCAGCAACGGTTGCTGGTGATTTTTTGGAACTTTTGAAGTCTATCATTCATGTAGAAAAGGAAGTGGAATTAACACCCGGTGGTGTTGCTCCTAGAATTTGGGTTGATGGACTCTCAATTACTGGTGAATAAACCTAGTTTGTAGTGAGGACTTTAGTCCTCTTTCTATCTCATTACCAGGGCAAACGCATCTAAATATTGACGAGCCTGAATCAGGTTGACATACTCACCGCCGTGAACGCACGGTGATTCTGGAGTAATGAGTAATAAGTAACAAGTAATGAGTAAATACCCATTTTTCATCCACTCATTACTCCTTACTCATTACTTTAAAGCCGTGCTGGAAACACGGGGTTCTCAACCCATTTTTCTGATAAAATACACCAAGACTCAAACTACATAAGGCTTTGAGAAAATTAAATCTCACTTATCATGAAAATGATAATCATTGTGAGGCAGCCGACGACTGCCTGAATTTTCACGGTCAGTTCTCCACTCTTCTAGCGTAGGTTTTCTCACAGTCAGGCTACACATCTCTTTAAATATATACAAGAGTGATAATGAGCAGTTCTCCACTCTTCTAGCGTAGGTTTTCTCACAGTCAGGCTACACCACTGAGTATTGCGCTACCGATAGAGAGGACTAGTGATACCAAATGTCGCGTCCTTTCTGAACAAATCACTACCGTCTGAGGGATCTATCCACAACTCAAAATTCTTGTGTCGTATGTAGTGTCCAGGAAAGTTGAGGGATTCAAATGACCAACTAGAAGCATCATTACCAAAGAGTGCAGATTTAATGCAAAATGTAGCATCTTCGCTAAAAAGCCTCTGATTGATTCTCCTTGCCAACTTCAGTTGAAAATTTTGGTGTCTCAAGAAGTGACCAGGAAAATTTACGGATTCAAATGAAGTGCAGTTCCTATTTGCCAATCCTGGAACAAGTTTGTAGGTTGCGTCTTTCCTTCCTAGTTCATCATTGATTGGCTCTAAGTAGCCTAAGAAATTTCTGTGGCGAATATAGCGATCGCCAAAGTTATACGACCTAAAAGACACCACTTCACCGTTGCTTTGGGAATAAACTGACGTAGATGATGTTAGCAATATCCCACAGACTGACAAACCTAAAGTTGAAACACTCAATAATTTTTTTAGCCAGTTAAATTTCATAGTTGCTCCTATTTTCTATTTACGTAATAGCAAAAAATAAATTATTCCAAATTTGCGGTTAGTAGGGTGGAATGGCACTTACTTAAAGTTAGTTGTTGCCTAGATTCACCTGATTAATGATTAGACTAAATATGCTTGTATTTCTCATTCAGTTGGCTCGAATAATTTTCCACATGACATTCGGTTGATTGATGCACTCCCATAGGGTGATTCTACCGCCATTGTCGAGAATGCCTCCGTGTTGGTGCAAGCATGAGCCGATGGCAGACTGAATCTTTACATACGATCCATCAACACGAACTTCACGCCACTTTTGAGAAGATGATCCTGTACAAGTCGATTGGATGATATCAGTACCATTTGCTGACAGTCCATTTTTCACAGTCAAGCAGAGGTCGCTATGTTTAAAACGGAGAACAAAATAACCATTGTCTGCCCATCCCCGCGTTAATTGAACGTTTGGTTGATTGATGCACTGCCATTGTGTGACCAGTCCTCCGATGTTTCTAATTCCCCCATGCTGGTGTACACACTTGCCACTATGCTTCGCTTGTATGTAGTAGCGTTGCTCTGTAAGGCTTGCAGAGACCGTTGGTGCTAGTGTTGCACTTAATGTGCCAATCACAAACAAACTTACTATGGCACGTTTCATAATGTGAATACCCCTGCTGATCACTAACTAAAGGTAAATGCCACAATATATGTTTATTCAAGAGAAAATTTCTAAAATATACAATCTGAAACATTATGACAACTTTAATCTAGTTAGAGTCGAGGAGAACATTACTGTTCCACCCCTCCCATCCGAAACCGTGCATGAAAGTTATCCCGATGAATCAGTAACATTGGCGGGTAATTCGATGAAACCAGAATTGGGGTGCAGAAGAGATAATTAAACTCGGATTGATTGAACCCGGTACAGTTCCATTGACTTCGATAAATTCTCCAGCATTAATCGTTACACTACCCGCATTGCCGTTTGCAGCACCCGAAGAATCGACTCGTCCACCATCACGAATTGTTAATCAATCTGTATTTAGATGAATCGCGTCTCTATATGAAGATTTTGTGATATGTGAATCCTATTAATTGATATTTAGGAAGAAGGGCTAAAGCCCTTACTACAAACATAGAAACCTGATTCTTCTGAATTGGTGAGAAATTTAAGACTTACATAATAGAAGTTTAATTAGATTTTAACGTTTGGTTTCTAATCTAATTCAAGTGTTTTTACTGAAACTTAGTCAGTAGCTCAAATTCATCAAGTAACTTAGCTACGTTAAGTCATCTATCTGTAACCAAATACTTGTGAGGAGAAATCATGCGGCATTTCTTGGGTGCTTTTTTGCTGGGAATGGCTACAATAACTGTTATGCCAACAGAAAGAGTCCTAGCTGGAACATTAACAGGTCAACCCCCTATTGTGATTGGACATCGAGGTGCTAGCGGTTATCGTCCTGAGCATACTTTAGCTGCTTATCAACTGGCGATTGAGATGGGGGCTGATTATATTGAACCTGATTTAGTCGCAACTAAAGATGGTTATTTGGTGGCGCGTCACGAAAATGAAATTTCTGGAACAACGAATATTGCCAGTCTTCCTGAATTTGCTGACCGTTTCACAACCAAAGTGATTGATGGACAAAATATCTCAGGCTGGTTTACAGAGGATTTTACTCTAGCTGAATTGAAAACTCTGCGGGCGATCGAAAGAATCCCTGCTATCCGTCCAGATAATACGGCTTTTGATGGATTGTTTGAAATTCCTACTTTGCAAGAAGTCATCGATTTAGCAAAGACACAAAGCGCAGCTTTGGGACGGACTATTGGTATTTATCCCGAAACTAAGCATCCTACTTATTTTGATTCTATTGGCTTGTCAATGGAAGAAATTTTAGTCAGCGTTTTAAATGCCAATGGCTACACTGATGAAGCTGCGCCAGTTTACATTCAATCTTTTGAAGTGAGCAATTTAAAAGACTTGAATACGTTAACTAACGTCTCTTTAGTACAACTGATTAACGGTGGTGGGAGACCCTATGACTTTACAGTCAGTGGAGATACACGTACTTATGCTGATTTAATTACACCGTTAGGTTTGGCAGAAATTGCTACCTATGCTAATGGGATTGGTGCTAACAAAAACTTAATTATTCCGAGAGTTGGGGGAAATTTGTCGTCTCCTACAACGTTAGTTGATGATGCTCATGCGGCTGGTTTGTTGGTTCACGCTTGGACATTTCGTGATGAAGATGTTTTCTTACCTGCGAATTTACAAGGTAATCCTGAAGAAGAGTATAGACTGTTTTATCAGACTGGTCTTGATGGGGTATTTAGCGATAACCCCGATACAGCATTTAAGGTGCGTTCTGCTTTAGTTCCTGAGCCTAGTGCTATGTTGGGATTAGGAATTTTGCCTCTGTTTGGATGCTTATTCCGTCGTCGCAATAAGAATTAAAAAGCTCTGTCTCTGTGTTAAAGAATTGATTTTTTACCACAGAGACACGTTCGCGGAGCGTCCCGCAGGGAAGACACAGAAAATAAGTTAATCGGCTTGGAGTGAAATTAAGGGACGGTTGGCGATCGCACTTAAGCCTGCTGATTTAAATAAGTCTACCCAATCACGAACTAAAGTAAAATCACTGGGTTTTTCTGTACGTAAATCAGCTAAGGCTTTTAAGGTATCATGCCAATAACCGTTTTCTGCATAGATCAATACCTGTTGCTTAGGTGTTGATGTCTGCAATTGTGCTGCGATCGCCGCGTCGGGTTTTACTCGTTCTATCCAACCACTGGCGACGGGATCACCACTGCGATCGCCTCCTGTAGCGTCGCATAATAAGGAAAATCGCCAGCGATATTTTTTACCTACTTCTAAGCCTGGAAAATCGTCAGGTAAGGCATAACTCATGATGCCGTTACTAGCTTTGAGAGGTAAGGTTTTTTCTAAGAGGATTTCGTCTCCTGATTCATTCCGTAGCAAAAAGGCTGCTTGTTGGGCGGAAGTTTCTGGAACATTGACAAAGAATGTCGGGCGATCGCTCAGGGTTAATTCGATGGGGATTTCTGTAGCTGACATCCCTGTGGGTTTGGCTGGTAAGACTGCACCGATGGCTTGGGGTGTGCATTGACCCCTTGCTGCGCCTGCTTCTAAATTCCGAGAACCCCTAATTCCTGGTACTTTGAATCTTAAAAGGGAACGACGACGGGGGGTAAATCTTGGTTGTGTTCTTTGGGAAATCAGGTTTGTGTTGCTGGGTGTTGCTGTGGCTGCTGTAGTCAACAACACTTGTGGAGCTAAAGTTAAACTTAGTGTGATTAATAGCAGGGTCTTTTTTAGCATAATTTTTTGATCATAGTCAGCCTTTGACAACAGCCTGTTAAGTGCAGTCACTGCTTGAAGCTGTTAAAGATTTAATGAGTTTTATTAACAACAATTATGTACTGGTGACTTTCTCATGACCGGGAAAGTTCCGATATTGCCATTACCTCAGTAGATATACCATAAAAACTTTCGGTAATTTATAAAAAAATAGTCAAATAAATGTTATAAAATTACCCAACTATGAATATGTTACTAGTTAACATTACTTAAAATATCTATCTAATTTAACATTTGGAGATTGTCGAAATTAATGAATATTTAGCACAATTGCAAAATCAAATACAGCTTCGTTACCAAAGGAAAATCTGAGCGTCAGTCCTAAATTCAGTGGAGAAATTTACTAAGCACGACTTTCTACGGCTAGCGAGGCAATCGGCAATATTTCACCCTAGCTGTATTTTAGGAGAAAACGCACAGATGGAAAATATCAAGTCAAAACTTAGGAGTTTTCCCAAAGCAGTATTAACTGTTGGTAGTACAGTAGTGCTGACTAGTTTGGTAATTACTGGGTTAATTGTAGGGTTGCGGAAGTTGGGTAGTTTGGAGGGAATGGAGTTAGGGGCTTTTGATCAGTTGATGCGATCGCGTCCTGATGAGGGGGTAGATAATCGGTTTTTGGTGGTGGGTGTTAATGATGTAGACATCCAAACCCGCAAAGAGTACCCGATTGAAGATGGAACATTAGCCCAGGCGTTGGCGAAATTAGAGGCGCAAGCACCGCGAGTCATCGGCATAGATATTTTAAGGGATGTCAAGCAAGGTAATGCCACTGGTCGAGCCGAATTAGTGAAATTGTTAACAGATAGCGATCGCATTATTGCCGTCTGTGCTATCAGTAAAGCTGACTCTCCCGGTATCCCAGCCGCACCGGGGATTCCCGAAGATCGGGTAGGCGTGGCAGATTTCCCTGTAGATCGCGGTGGGACTGTGCGCCAGGGGATGATATTAACGATTCCCCAAGCCTCGAAACTACCAGCACCTAACGAACATATTTGCAATTACGTCAGTGCGGAAAATCAACTACCTTCCTTAAGTTTTCAAGTAGCAACACGTTACTTAGCAGAAATGGGAATTGAACCAGAACTTAGCCCATCTGGTGAAATTAAACTGCGTGATACAGTTCTCAACCGCTTAACCCCCAACGCCGGTGGATATCATAAAGTTGATACCGGCGATTACCAAATGTTGTTGAATTACCGTTCTGGGAAAAATGCCGTCAAACAGGTATCTCTTAGTGATGTTTT
This sequence comes from Anabaena sp. CCY 9402-a, assembly GCF_963920945.1. NCBI lineage: Bacteria > Bacillati > Cyanobacteriota > Cyanophyceae > Nostocales > Nostocaceae > Anabaena > Anabaena sp. CCY 9402-a. The sequence goes on along the minus strand of NZ_CAWUDL010000046.1, from coordinate 2,325 downwards.
AGCTGACAAAGTTGATCCAGCTTTAATTAAAGACAAGATTGTGCTGATTGGTTATACCGCCGCCATTGTCAAAGACACCTTTTACACACCTTACAGCGCAGGTGCAGCAGACAGCCAAAAAATGCCAGGGGTAGTAGTTCACGCCCAAAATGCAAGTCAGATATTGAGTGCAGTGCTAGATAAACGACCGTTATTATGGCATTGGAATGATTTGCAGGAAGGGTTGTGGGTATTTGCTTGGTCGTTGGTGGGTGGCTTTTTAGCTTGGCGGATTCGCAAACCCTGGTTATTAATTTTAGGTGGTGGAATTGCGATCGCTGTTTTACTCGGTGGTACTTATGCCATATTTCTCCAAGCTGGGTGGATACCCTTAATTCCGCCAGCAATGGGATTATTAGCCACAGCTGCTGGTGTAGTGTTGATTGATAGATATGCCGCAACAATTGTCAAAACAGTCAAAGGCTTCTTAAAAATTGACATTGATATTGATGAAGAAAAAAAGCATGAAGAAGTAGCCGCTATTACCGAAAGTGATTATTTTTTGGAATTGCAGCAAAAAGCTAAAGACTTGCGGAGTAGAGATAATCAACAGACATCTGATGTTGCGGAAAAATCACCCATTCCCAATCTCCGCCCCCCAGAAATTTTATCTCCAACAGTCACTGAATCAACCCCCACAACTACAGAAGTTGATTATTTACAACAAGTACGTGACAGACGCAACAAACGCACCCTACAAGAAAACGGTAATGATGTCGATAACTTAGAAGTAACACCAACACCAGTAGAAGAGCAAGAAGAAATAGAATACTGGCAAAAATTACAAAGCCGAGGTAAACATCTGAGAGAACATAAAAAATAAACTCATCACAAAAATCTCTTAACCTCTCATCCTCCGCGTCTCTGTCTTGAAAAGTTCAGATCGGAGGAAACCTCCGCTCCGACTTTTCGCTGCGCCTCTGCGTGAGACAAACCCACATCTTGCACTAGACGATTATCTATGATCACACCAGATTTTGAAGACTCAGCATCCCCAAAAACTCTAACTGAAATTGCGAATTTACCCGATGAACAACGCCAATTGATGAATTGGATAATTCGCCAGCAACAAGTAACCTTAGCTGAAATTGCCACCCATCAAGATATTTCTCATCAAGAAGCACAAGAGCAAATCCAAAATCTCATCTCTCAAGGATTTATTCAGATTGTAAATGATAGCGATACCACCTACTATAAACCTCATTTTGCTAGCCCCAAAAAACGTAACCTATCTCAAAATATTTGGGATAAATTAGAAACTTAATTCTTCCCCAAACCCTAAATAATCATGTCCAAAATTGTTTCCATCCACTCATTTCGAGGTGGTACAGGTAAATCAAATTCCACGGCTAATTTAGCTGGAATTGTCGCTCGTGCTGGTCATCGAGTCGGTATCATAGATACTGATATTCAATCCCCAGGTATTCACGTCCTGTTTGGTTTTGATGAGCAGAAAATGAAATATGCCCTCAATGATTATCTTTGGGGACGTTGTGCTATTGAAGAGACAGCTTATGACGTTACCTCAGTTTTAAATAAAGTTGTAAACAAGAACAGCCGGATTTATTTAATTCCATCCAGTATTAAAGCGAGAGATATCACTAGAGTTTTACGAGAAGGGTTTGATTTTAATTTGTTGAATGAAGGTTTTCAAGATTTACTCACTAGATTAAATTTAGACTATCTATTTATTGATACTCACCCAGGTTTAAATGAAGAAACCTTACTTTCTATTGCTATTTCTGACATTTTAGTATTAATTCTCAGACCCGATCGCCAGGATTTTCAAGGTACGGCTGTTACAGTGGAAGTAGCCCGTAAACTCGAAATACCAAAAATGCTGCTTTTAATTAATAAAGCTTTGCCAGCACTAGATTTTGATGCTTTACGTCAACAAGTAGAAAAAACTTATAACGCACCTGTGGCGGGGATTTTACCACTATCAGAAGAGTTGATTCAATTAGCTAGTAGCGATTTATTTTGTTTACGAAATCCAGAACATCCCTTTAGTCAAGTGATGGAAAAGGTAGCACAGATGATTATGCAAAAATGAAGGATTGGGGACTGGGGGGACAGTCGTCAATTATAGCGGTTTGCAGTTGAGTCTAATACAGACCTAACCCCCAACCCCTTCCCTACATTCTCTTCTCCCAAAGGGAGACGCTACGCGAACGAGAGGCTACGCCAACGCGCAGCGTGTCGGAGACAGGGAAGGGGAGTAAGCCTCAAAGCCTCTCTCCTTGTAGGCTACGGTGTACACACAAGTAGACCCAGAGCGAGTTTCCA